>JAFGBC010000005.1 GCA_016933355.1 Candidatus Aminicenantota bacterium | reverse complement strand
GTCACGGCGAAGGCGTTGCCGGGGAAGATGTCCAGGAGATAGCATCCCGCGCAGACTTCGCGGCCCGTCGCGGCCCCGGGCGCCAGGATGTAGGTTCTCATTTTTCCATCCACGATGTCCCGGTAAGCGAGGCGTGAGCCGTCCGGGCTGAGGACCGTGCCGCCGAGCACACCGCCCTGCACCGGGAAGGCTGTTTCCTGCCCGGCCCTCAAGTCCTTGACCCGGACCTCAAACCTGGTATCGCGGATCCCGCCGAAGGCCATGAAAGCGGCCTTCGAGCCGTCGCGGGAGATGGTCGGCGAGAATTTTTGCATCAGGTCCTGGGTCAGCCTCCCGGGATCGCCTGTGATCACGGCTTCGTCAGCCCGTGCGGATACGCTCCAGGTGGTGATCGCGGCCGTCATGTTGGTGAAGACGACCCGGCCGTCCGAGGCGATGGCCGGGAAGACCTTCATGCCCGGACCCGTGGTGACGTTCTCGGCCGGCCCCCGGACGGTCAAATCTTTGGGATCAATGGACACCCGGAAGAGGTTGACGCCCTCGATGGTCGTCCCCGAAACGTAATAGATGTCATTCCCGACCCATCCGACGGGATAATGGACGAGGGTCACGAGACCGAGGTTTTCGACGGCGTGGGTCCGGGAGGCTTTCCCGCCGTCGACCGGTGCCACCCACCAATCCCCGGACCGGGCGTCTTCGACGCGGCGGCCCCTGAAGATCAGATGCTTGCCGTCGGGGGACCAGACCAGGGCCGCGCCCTGCAAGGTCATCGCCGGAAGGAAATCGTTAAAAAACGGCCTGGGCTCCCCGCCTCTCGGCGAGACCAAATACATCTTGGTGTGACGCCCTTCCAGGGACGGAGGGATGACGACGTAGGCAATGAGGCGTCCGTCGGGCGAGAACTTGGGGGAGAAGCCCTTGTCCGCGACCTGCCGCGGCTCGCTGCCCAACGCGTCGACGACATAGATGCCGCCGCCTTCGCGATCGGAGCGGAAGGCGACCTGGGACCCGTCGGGCGAGAAAGAGGGTTGCCAGTCGTCGGCCGGATGGTCCGTCAGGCGAAGCGGATTTCCTCCGGCGAGCTGCCGGACCCAGATATCCATGTTGGAAGCATCTCCTCGGTCGGAGGAAAAAGCCATGAGGTTCCCGTCGACGGATAAAGTCGGGCTTCCGGTGAAGCCGGAGTCGTACGTCAGGGGGGATATTTCATATTCGATCGGACCGGCGGGCTTAAGAACAAGGAGCTTAACGGCCAGGGCCGCCGCGACGACCAGAAGCAGCGCGGCGGCGGCGGTCAGGGCCGGGCTTTTCCTCTTCCGGGCGGCCGGAAGCGCGGCCTGAAGACGGCCCGACGCGGAATCCTCCTTGATGTCTTGGAGGGCGATCTTGAGGTCGGACATCGTCTGCCAGCGGCGCTGCGGGTCCTTGCGGAGGCAGCGGGCGAGGAAGCGCACGAGCTCGGGCGGGACGGCCTCGGCCAGGCTCGAGGCCGGAGCCGGTTCCTCGTTGAGCACGGCGGCCAGGGTCTTGATCGCGCTGTCGCGGCCGAAGGCCTTGTGCCCGGTCAGCATCTCGTACAGGACGGCGCCGAAGGAGAAGATGTCGGAGCGGGCGTCGACCGCCTTTCCCTCGGCCTGTTCGGGCGACATGTAGGCGGCCGTGCCGAAGATGACGCCTTCCTCGGTGCGGGGACGGCCGTCGGCGTTCAGGGTCACGGTCGGCCCGGCGTCCCGGCCCGGGACGTCCTCGGTGAGCTTGGCCAGGCCGAAATCGAGGATCTTGATCAGGCCGTCGTCGGTGACCATGACGTTGCCCGGCTTGAGGTCGCGATGAACGATGCCGGCGGCGTGGGCCTTGGCCAGCCCCTCGGCGATCTGCACGGCGACGCTTAGGGCGTCGGCGAGCTTGAGCCCTTTGCGGCCGATGACCTCGTCGAGAGGCCGCCCCTCGACGAGCTCCATGACCATGAAGTCGAGGCCTTGGTCGGAGGCGATGTCGTGGATGACGACGATGTTCGGGTGGCGCAGGGCCGAGGCGGCCCTGGCCTCCTGGATAAAGCGGCTTTTACGGTCGGGATCGGCGACCCGGTCGGCCGGAAGGACCTTGACGGCCACCGGGCGGTCGAGGTGGGTGTCGAGGGCCTTGTAGACGACGCCCATGCCGCCCGCGCCGATCTTATCGACGATGCGATAATGAAGAAGCGTCTGTCCGATCATGGGGATAACCCGCGCGTCCTTAGCCCTATTTTATAGTCCGGGGGGAGTGCCAAGTCAAGACGATTCCGGGCGCGGCGCGGGCGAGGCGGCTCAGACCCGGCGCGCCCGTATTCGCCCCGTGATCGCGATCGTGATCCGGTAGCGGCCGGCCCGGTTCCAGACATGGACGGTCGCCAGCGGGGCGACCGTTCCCTGCGGGAGAAAGACGGACGCGGCGTTGGCCTCAACCCATACGCCGGGAAGGACGCGGGTCTCGAAGGCTTTCCAGCTTTCGGCGTCCGTCGGGCGCCGCTCCAATGACGCCGTCGTCCCGGCGAAGCGGACGCGGATCGCCTCGCCCCGGGCGGCCGCCCCGAAACGGGCCGCGTTGAGGAGGGATTCGACCTCCCAGACGCCGGCCTGAAGCCTCCAGCGGGCCTCGAACCTGGAGAGGCTCGAAACCGCCCCGGTCAGGATCAGGGCGGCGATCGCGGCCGCGATCGCGACCTCGACCAGCGTGAAACCGCCCCCTCTGGTCATGACGCCGGCTCGGTCCAGCGCTCGGGCCGGAAGGCGAGGACGCGGAGGAGCGGCCGCTCCGCGAGCGGCGCCCATTCCGGAAACGAAAATCCCCGGCCTCGATTCGGAGGCGCCACGACGAGCCGCCTGCCCTCCGTTTGGTATTCGGTCGCCTGCAGCCCGCCCGCCAGCCGGACCTCGCCTCCGCCGCCCTCGAGCCTGATCCCCGCGCCGGCCGCCGTGAGCGACGCGTCGATGCGCAGGTCGCGCGGCGCGCCTTCGCCGATCACGATCCCGCCGTCCGCGTCGCCGCCGCCCGCGAAGTCCTTCCCCGTCGCATAGATGATGAGCTGGGAGCTCTTGTCTTCGAGGTGGGGGATGCCGTCCTGCCAGCGGAGCCCCTGCCGGACCAGGTGAGAGGCGATCTCGACTCTGCCCGTGGCGACGATCGTGAGCCGGACGCCGCTCAGCAGGGAAGGGGTCTCGCTCTCCGTTTCCAGGACGGGACGGCCGTCGGCGCCGACCGTTCCTCCGCCCAGCTTTTCGACGGCGCCCCGCACGACGACGAGCCCGAGCGGGACGAGGTCGAAGGATTCCATGTCGCCGCCGGATTCGACGAACTCGGTGCGGCCCGCCGCCGGGCTGAAGCGGACGATCCACTCGCCCGCCGCTAGCTTGAAGAGCAGGACCTGGAAGCTGTCGTCGATCGCCGCGACCATCTCCTCGACGTCTCCCTGGACGTAGATTCCGCCCAGGCCGAGGTCGTCGCGGATGAGATAGACGGCTTCGGGGACGGGGTCGTCCGACGCGGGGAGCCCGAGCGCGGCCCGCAGCCGGGCCGCGGTCAGCGACTGGGGCTCGAACATCTTGATCTTGAGCGCCGCGGCCAACAGGCCGGTCGCGTCGTCGGGGATCGTCCCGCCGTCTCCGAAGGCCGCCGCAGGCGACGGATTCCCGGGCTCGCCCGCGACCTCGACCGCGTTCTTCGCGAGAAACGCGGCCCGCTCCCCGGCGGCCATCGGCTTGTCGATGAGGAACGGAAACGCCGTCAGGGGCAGGCGCCCGGCCGCGACTCCCAGCCGCGCGACGAGGGAGGAGCGCCGCGCAGCCCCGGTGCCGCGGACCGAGCCCCGCCCGTTGACGGCGATATCGAAATCGGCGCCGAAATAAGCGCCGCGGTCTTCGTACCCGCGCGGAACGCAGGCCGTTTCCGATGACCAGGACAGGTCTTCCCAGCCGTCCTCGCCCTGAACGGGAAACGGCGCGCCGAAAGCCGCTTCCGCCGCGGCGACCCCTCCGCCGCCCGCGTCCTCGGCCAGCCGCTGCGCTTCCTCGTCCGTGAGGAAGCGCGCCGCGGCAGCCGCCTCGAGCTCTTCGACGAGCGCCGCATAAGCCCGCTTAACGCCGTTTTCGGAAGCGACGCCGGCCAGGGCGAAGGATCTGCGCTGAGCGCCGACGGCCGCGTAAAGCCTGGTCAGGGCGGCGAGACCCAGGCCGAGCCCGGAAAAGACGAGCCCGAGAAAGACGACGACCAGGGCCGCGGTCCCCGACTCGCGCCGCCGCCTCCTACTCGTCCGCCGGCTCGCCGGGCCGGGGCGCGAGAACCAGATTCTTGGGAACGACGCAGGCTTCATAGGTCTTCTCCTTTTTGGAATCCAGGCGCACGGTGAAGCGGACGATCGGGCCGCCCGGCTCCCAGACGGCCTCGAAGGCGGCGGCGTTTTCGAGGAGCGGCTGGCCGGAGCCGCCGTTCACGCGGCGGCGCAGGACGCGGGCCGGACGGTCGAGCCAGTTCGTGACGGACTCGACGGCGAAGACGCGTCCGTCCGCGACGCCGTACGAGTGCTCGGCTCCTTGGCCGAGGACGATCCAGCCCGGCCCCGCCGCCGCGACGGTTCCGATCTCGGCCCGATCTTCCGCCGTGAGGCAAACCTGGCGGCCCGGCTCGAAGCCCGCGCCCGCGCTCCCGGCCTCGGCGATTTCGATCCGCGTCTGCCCGGCGACGACGTCCCCGGCCAGGAGCGCGACGTCGCCCGCGCGCCGGATAACGACCCCGGCCGGCGCCGCCTCGACGGCTTCGCACAATCCCAGCTCGACGAGAAGGGAGAGCCCTTCTCCGGCCCGGGCAGCGTCGCGGCGCAGGCTCTCGAGCGCGACGGCGGCGGCCAGGTCTTCTTCCTGGGAGGACTTCAAGCCGACGAACGCGCGCCGGGCCGCTCCGAAGGCCTCCAGGCCGCAGAGGCAGACGAGCAAAAGGAGGGCCGCGCTCAAGACGGCTTCGATGAGCGTCGTTCCTTTGCTCCTCTTGCTCCTCATGGCTGGAACCCCAGCGCCCCCGAAAGATAGAGGACGGCCCGGACGGGCTTCGCCCGGATTCCCGCGGGCTCGGGCGCGACCGAGATCTCGATCCGCAACGTGCCCTGCCCGCCGTCTTCGATCGACCAGGCGAGCCGGTAGGGGAGGGGCGAGGTCCCGGTCCGGGCGGTCTCTTCGTAGCGCCCCTCCTTCAAGGCGTCGTCGTCGGGAGGCAACGTTTTGAGGAGCTCGAGCTTCTCGACGGCGAGCGCCGTCATCGCGGCGACGCGGTCGGCCCGGGCTTTCGCCGCCAGCGCCTGGATCACCATCTCGGCCAGGCCCGCGCTCAGGAAGGCGACGATGGCCAGGCTGACCAGAACTTCGATGAAGGTGAATCCTCTCCGCATGCGCGCCGACCTCCGAACGCGCCCCAGCCTTTGCGCGAGTCGTGCCAGGCGGGCCGGACCGGGCGGCGCTTCCC
>JAFGBC010000266.1 GCA_016933355.1 Candidatus Aminicenantota bacterium | reverse complement strand
CCGGCGGACGGGATCCTTTCGCCTTCGATTTCCGCGGTTATGACCTCAGCCGGATCGACGTCTCTACCCATCTGGCCGGGCTGCTCAAATCGAGCTTCGACGACCATACCATCTGGCCGGCCCGTCTTCCCGAGGGATTCGAGCCGGACAGGTTCATGGAGATCGGCCGCAATCCCGGCCTCGCCGTCCGTGAGCTCCACGAACGAGGCTTCACGGGAAGAGGCGTCGGGATCGCGATCATCGACATGGGCTTTCTCGTGGACCACATCGAGTACGAGGATCGCGTCCGCCATTTCGAGGAGATCCATTCGGCCGACGAGACGGCCCAGATGCACGGCGTCGCCTGCGCCTCGATCGCGGCCGGAAAAACGGTCGGGGTCGCCCCCGAAGCCGACCTCTTCTACATCGCCTCTTTCCCCGCCGGCGGCGACGGTTCGGGTTCCGATCGGGGCCGCGACTTCACGTGGGCCGCCAAGGGAATCTACAGAATCCTCGAGGTCAATCAGGCGCTTCCCGTGGACCGCAAGATCCGCGTGATCTCCATGTCCATCGGATGGGGGCCCAAGGAAGCGGGCTATGCGGACGTCATGGCCGCCGTTGACAGGGCGAAGACAGAAGGCGTCTTCGTCGTCTGCACATCCATGGAAGGAACCTACGGCTTCATCCTGTTCGGGCTCGGTCGCGATCCCCTCGAGGATCCCGACCGGTTCGATTCGTTCGGGGAAGCGTCCTGGGGAGGGCTCACCCCCCACGAATCGCCCGGCGGCAAAGAGGCCCTTCTTTTCCCGATGGATTCCCGCACGACGGCCAGCCCGACCGGTCCCGATAAATATGTTTTCTACAGACTGGGAGGGCTGAGCTGGAGCGTCCCCTGGGCCGCCGGGCTCTACGCGCTCGCCTGCCAGGCGAGGCCCGACGTCACGCCCGACCTTTTCTGGAAGACCGCCCTCGAGACGGGGGACGTCGTTTCCCTGCCCCCGAAATGGCCGAACCCGACGCCCGCCGAGGTCGACACCCGCGTCCGCAAAACCATGGACGAGCGGATGACGCTGCTTAAAGAACGCTCCTCGGGCAAGGACTCCGAGGCCGTCATGGCCGGCATCTACGGACAGGCGACCGGGGACAAGAGAGACCGGATGAGCGAAGCCGATTTCCGAGCCTGGGGAGAGAAGATGGTCCGGGCGGACGTATTGCGCGACACGAAGCCCCGGGAACTCAAGAAGATCGTCAATCCGGCGCGGTTGCTGGGCGCCCTGAGCCAAGGGGCGCGCTGAAGGGGGAATGACCGGATGCCACGCGTCCGCTCAGCGCGGCGGGCCGGGCAGGATAACGGTCAGGGCGGTGCCGCTTTCGATGACCTTGAAGCCCCGGCCGATCAGCGTCCATCCTTCCGTCCTGAGGACGATGACGCCTTGGTTCCGTCCCCGCCCCTTGACGATCGCGGGCTTGTCGGCGAGGCCGGTCGCCAGGACGCGGACGGCGCCCGGCGTCCCGCGGTGAACGCTCAGTGCGCCGCCCAGGATCTCGAGCGTCGCCGAATCGTTCTTGAACGTCAACGGGCCCCGGTGAAGGCTTTCGTTGGCCGTCAGCCGGACCAGCCCGCCGCAGTCGATAGAGACGGGGCGGAGGGGGTCTTCTTCCGTTATGATCTCGACCCGGTAGCCGGCCCGGGTCAGGAATTCCTGGAACAGGGAGTCTCGGGCGGCGTTCCGGGCGGCGAGGTCGTCTTCGGCCTTGCGGCGGATCTTGATGAGCTCCGTGATCGAGAAGGTCGGCTTGGGAGGATAGGCCGCGATGGCGCCGGCCAGCTCGCGCTCGAGGTCGTCGATCGCTCCGGAGTCGAGACGCTCCTTCCAGTCCGGGACGAAGCGCTCCAGCAAGTAGGAAATCAGGCAGCCGGTCCGGATGCAGCCTTCCGGAACGCCGTCGCCGCCCGCCGGCTCCGCGGCAATCACGTCGGCAAGCCGCGCCGCCGGCCCGCCCGACGCCGCGCATTTCATGAATTCGGCGATGCCCTCGAACCGCTCCAGGTCCCTTTCGTAGCGGACGGTTTTCGCGTCGAGCAGGCCGAGGCGCTGAACGTGATGCTTGAGACCCTCGGCCGCCCAGGAGGCGGCGTCCTCGTCGGCTTCGGCCTCGACGGCGCGCCTCAAGGCGGCCAGCTCGACACGCCGCAGCGTCAGCGTTCGGTCGTTGTCCGGGGGGTAGACCAATTGATGGGCCGGGTCGGGTACCCAATCGGGATGGCGACGGGCCAGGAAGATCTGGAACTTCTGTTGGAGGATGACCTCGGCCAGGGCCCGCATCGTGAACGCCTGTCCGCTGCCGGGGTCGCCGACGGGCCGCGCCGTCCGGCAGGCGGCGACCCAGGTCTCGCCGATCCGGACCTTGGCCTTGGCGTCCACCCCGCCGTATCGGCCTTCGAAGACGCGGACGCGGTCGCTTCCCTCGATCGGCTTGAAATCGAGGGGTGGACGGGGATGGTCAAAAAGATAGGTCTTGGCGCCGTCGAAGACGGCGGCCGGCACGGCGTCCGGGGCGAATCCCGGCCAGGAGGAGGAGGCTTCGATCCTGGCCATCTCGGCCCTTAAGCTCTGGACGGGGAATCCTATATCGCGGGCGGCCGCGGCTGAGCCGAGGAGCATCAGGCCCGCTAGCGCGGCCGATCCGAGCGATCCGACGCCGTGTTCTCTCATTCCACCCTAAATAAGGGGCCGGGAACCGGTCTCGCAACAGGAAATCGGTCCCAAATCCGAAAATAGGGCCTTTTTCCCGGCTCTCTAATGATATATACGCGCCGTTCTCGCCAAATGTTGCCGTCCCGGACGAAAAAATGGATTCGAGGACGGCCCCGGCCCGGAAATAGCTTTGAGCGACCGAGCCTTCTGGCCTATACTTCCCCT
>JAFGBC010000066.1 GCA_016933355.1 Candidatus Aminicenantota bacterium | reverse complement strand
GCGGGAAGCGCCCCAGTCCGGATGCGGAGGGAACGCCCATGACGCTCATCGAAACCGTCCTCAAGCTTCTTCTGGCCATCGGCCTGGGCGGACTCATCGGCCTCGAGCGGGAGACGAGCCGGAAGCCGGCCGGGCTGAGGACCAACATCCTGGTCTGCGTCGGGTCGGCGATGCTGATGATCCTATCCGACCTCATCCTGCGCCGCGCGGCCGGAACCCAGGGCGACCTGACGCGGATGGCCGCCGCCGTCGTGACGGGGATCGGCTTCCTCGGCGCCGGGACCATCATCCAGGCCCGCGGGATGATCCACGGCTTGACCACGGCCTCGACGCTGTGGGTCGTGGCCGGCCTCGGGCTCGTCGTCGGCGCCGGCTTCTATGTCGAAGCGGTCGTCTTCACCGGGCTCGTCCTCCTGACCCTCGCCCTCTTCCCGCGGATCGAGGATCGATTCCATCGCGGGGCGACGCCTCGCTTCCACCTGAGGATGAAGGACTCGGCCGAAGCCCTGGCAAGCTTCCGGAAGCTGTCCCTCCATCTGGGCGTCAAGATCGAGGACTTCCACCTCCGCCGCGAGAAAGATATCGCCGTCGTCACCTTCGGCCTGGCCGCGCCCGAGGGCAAGGAGCAGGAATTCAGCCAGAGCCTGACCGAGATCCCCGACATCCTTGAAATCAAGATCGACTGAAACGCCGATCCTGGTCGGCTCGACCAACCGGGGCAAGATCGCGGAAATCCGGCGCGCCCTGGCCGAACTCCCCGTCGTCCTCCGCACGCTCGACGATTTTCCCCTCTCCGGCCGGGCGCCCGAGACCGGCGCGACCTTCGCGGAGAACGCCCGGGCCAAGAGCCTCTATTACAGCCGGAGGACGGGCTTCCTGACGCTGGCGGAGGATTCCGGGCTCGAGGTCGAGAGCCTGGGCGGCGCGCCGGGCGTGCGCTCGGCGCGCTTCGCCGGGCCTCGGGCCACGGACGAGCAAAACATCCGGAAGCTTCTCGGCCTGCTCGAGGGCAAGCCGCCCGCCCGGCGACGGGCCCGCTTCGTCTGCTGCATGGCCCTTTCCCGCCGGGGTCGCGTCCTCAAGACCGTCACGGGCCGGGTGCGGGGGACGATCGCTCCGGTCACAAAGGGTGAAGGGGGGTTCGGCTACGACCCGGTCTTCGGCTACGCGCCGCTCCGGCGGACGTTCGCCGAGCTCACGGCCGACGAAAAGAATCGGGTCAGCCACCGGGGCCGGGCTCTTCGCAAGCTGACCGCCTTTCTGGCGTCTCATCCCTCGGTCCTGAAGGATCCGGCCGGGGGAGAGGAGGAGGAGGGGGGAGCGCCCCCTCCGCCTACTTCGCGTTCGCGGCGGCCTCGCTCCCGACCGTGATTAGGTCCTTGAGCTTAGAGAACGTCTTCTCCCCTATGCCCTTGACCTTCATCAGGTCCTCAACCCGCTTGAAGCTTCCGCTCTCCTTGCGGTAGTCGATGATCCGCTGGGCGATCTTGGGCCCGACCTGGGGAAGCTTCTCGAGCTCCGCGGCCGAGGCCGTGTTGATGTTCACTCTCTCGACGCCCGCCTTCGACTGGGCGAAGACGGGAGCGAGCCCGGCCAGGAGGACGATGATCGCGGCGAGAGCCGCCGCTCTGGAATGGTTGGAAAACATGCTGACTCCTTTCGTCCCGAGCTATTGCAAACGCGATGCCAGGCCGAGGCTCAACTCTAAACCTATTATCCTCAACAATTTAAACGGATATCCCGCCGTCCCGCCGTCAACCCGGGGACTCGGCTTCCTGTCCCCGAACGTCAACCCGAAGGGACACAGGGGTCGATTCGTCGATCCGCTCCTCGCCGCCGTTGCCGGCTGCCCTTTCCTTATGCTATCGTTCAGACATGGACATCGCGGGACTCATCAAACCCTTGGGGATCGTCACCTACGGCCTTGTCCTCGTCGCGCTCCTGAGCGGGCTTTTCCGGGCCAAGCTCGGGCTGAAGCTCTCCCACCACAAGCGGCTCGCGCTCCTGGCCATGATTCTGGCCACGATCCACGGAGCGCTGGTCCTGATCGTCTATTGAGGCGGGACTCAGCCGAGGACGAGCCAGGCGCACAGGAGCGCGAGCAGGACCAGACCTAGGAGCAGGATGATGTTCATTTCTTCTCCTCCCCGGCGCGGTCTCTCTTGAGGCGCCGGATCTTCAGCGCGATCCGAACGACGGCGTAAAGCATAAAGACCAGGATCGCGACCTGAAAACCCCGGATCGAAAACCAAAAGCGGTGCGGACGGCCGTGGTCGACCAAGCTCGTCATGAGCGGCCCCCAGACCGCGACGCCGACGATGCCCAGGAATCCCAGGAGCCGCCGGAACATGGCGATCTTTGATACCGGATCGGTATGGATTTCGGGCGCCGGGCCGCCGCCCGTAGGGATCCGGAAATAGTGCCAGTTGCCGAACTCGTCGACGTGCTCCCAGCCAGCGTCCTTGAACAACCCCAGGTATTCTTTGAGATCCCCCTTGGCGGGACGCTGATAGTCCAGCCGATAGGCGACATCGGCGGGCTCGCCCTTGACGAACCGATAGAAGATCCCCCGGGGCGCCGTCAGATGCCAGCCCTTCCGCGCCATCCGGCTCAGCCAGTGCTCTTCCCTTTCGCTGTTCCATGCCCCATAAACCCGGAAATCCGTCTTGCGCTTTTTCTCTTTCATGTCAGGACTCCTTGTAGGCCGCGAGGATCTTCTCGGCCGCCTCGCGCCCGTCGCGGACCAGGGATTCCAGCCTCTCGCATTCGGCCACGATGACCGCCATCCCCAGCGAGGTCAGGGCGTAGATCTTACGCCGCTCCCCCTCGCGGTCCTCCTCGCCGGCCCTCTCGATCAGCCCTTGTTTGAGAAGGTTCGTGATCGCGCCGTAGAGCGTCCCCGGGCCGAGCCTGACCCGTCCGCCGCTCAGCGCGGCCGCGTTTTGCATGATCCCGTAGCCGTGACGCGGCTCCACGAGCGAGATAAGGATGTAATAGGTGGATTCGGTCAGCGGCAGAAGCTTTTTCGCTTT
>JAFGBC010000065.1 GCA_016933355.1 Candidatus Aminicenantota bacterium | reverse complement strand
TTGGATTCATCCCGGAATGGAACGGCGAACCGGGGCCCTGGCGCCGCTGACCGGATGGAGCGGACCATGAGCGACGGCCGCCTGCGCCTCAGCCGGGAGGGACGGCTCCTCGTCGCGACCATCGACAATCCACCCGAGAATCGGCTCACGCCCGGACTCCTCGACGAGATGGGCGGAGCCCTCGACATCCTGCTGTCGGAAATGGACGCCGCCATCCTGACCGGGACGGGGACGTCGTTTTCCTACGGGTTCGACCTGGAGGTCTTCCGCCGCTGGCCGGACGCCGACGGCGCCCGCCGCGACCTCGAGCGGGGCAACGGGCTCCTGAACCGGCTGGCCCGCTGTCCGAAGCCCGTGATCGCCGCCGTCAACGGACACTGCTTCGGCGGCGGACTGGAAGTCGCGCTGGCCTGTCATTTCCGGCTGTGCTCCGAGAAAGCCCGTTTGGGGTTGCCCGAGCTCTCCATCGGACTGATCCCCGGCCTGGGCGGCATCCGGCGTCTCGCCTCCCTCATCGGACGGGCCAAGGCCCTCGAGCTCGTCGCGCTCGGCGACATCGTCACCGCCCAGGAAGCGCTCCGGCTGGGCCTGGTCAATCGGGTCTTTTCTAAAAACGGGTTTTCGGCCGGCGTCCGGGCCTTCGCGCAGGCCCTGGCCCTCGCCGACCCGGCGCTTTTGAGGGAAACGATCCGGCTCGCCGGCCTCGATCCCGGCATTTCCGAGGAGGAGGCGACGGACGACCTCATCCGGACCTTCCTGCGCTTCCGACCCGGTCCTCCGGACAAGGGCTCCTGACGAGAATCTCGTTCCGGGAGAGTCTCGGTTTGGCCGGTCCTCCGAATTATGCTAGTATATTTTTCCGATGAGCCCGAAACCGCGATCGTTCGACGTCCATCGGCTATTTTTCTCGCTCGCGAACGCGACGCGCGTCGCCCTGTTCGACTTCGCAGCTGCCCCTACTCTAGCCGACGCCGTATCCACCCACCTGACCGAACGCGAGCGGCTCAGGCTGGAGGGGCTGGGGAGCGGGCGCCGCGGCAGGGAATGGCTGGCGGCGCGGATCTGCCTGAAGGAATCGTTGGTCCGGAGCGGCGTTATCGCGTCGCCTCGCGACTGCGAGGTCGGGCAGGACGAGCGGGGCCGCCCCCGTCTCTCCCTCGGGCCGGAAGCCCTTGGCGCGCCCCCTCCCGATTGCGCCCTGTCCCATGGCGGCCGCTGGGCCGTGTCCGCCTGGACAGACCTCCCCGGCGTCAAGGTCGGGGTCGATATCGAGCCCCGCTCGGCCCGCTGGGCGGAGCGCCGGCGGTCCGCCGTCGGCGCGGACGACGATGCCGCGCCCGACCTCGCGCCTTCCGACCGGGCCGCCGTCCTCTGGACCCTGAAGGAAGCGGCCGCCAAAGCGCTCGGCACCGGACTGGCCGGCGCCTTGGACAGCGCGGTCCGGGAGGAGCGCGGGACGCTGTGCCGGATCGAAGCAGCCGACGGCCGCCGCTCGTTCGGGCGCAGCCTCATCGGGCCGGGCTGGGTCCTGGCCGTCGCCTGGTGGAACGAAAGGAGCTCTTCATGCCGCGCACATTAAGCGACGAGGAAAAGACTCAGGTCTACGAGCACATCCGGCAATTCCTGTCCGACGAGCTCGGCGTCCCCCTCGACACGATCGGACCCGAGACCAAGATCATCGACGACCTGGGCGGCGATTCCATCATCTACCTCGAGCTGATCGAGGAGTTCAAGAAGAAATACGACGTCAGCGTCGAAATCCGCGCCATCGGGCGCTATTTCCAGAAGCACCCCATCCGGACCGTGGGCGAGACGGCCCGCGCCGTCTACGACATCGTCGAAAAAGGGGACGGGATCGTCGAGGCCCTCGACTGATGGCGAAGCCCGGCGTCCCGTCCGTCGCCGTGACGGGCCTCGGCATGATTACGCCGCTCGGCGTCGACGTCCCGTCCAACTGGCGGGCGATGCTCGAAGGCCGCTCGGGGATCCGCCGGATCCGGCGCTTCGAGACGGAGGGGCTGGCGACCCGAATCGGCGGAGAGCTTCCCGACGCCTACTACGAGAAGGAAGAGGCCGAGTTCCCGCGTCGGTTCCGCAACCAGACGCTGCCGCCCGCTCGGCTCGGCTTCCTGTGCGCGAAGGAGGCGATCGAAGACGGCGGCCTGGCCGCCGCGGGCTATGATCCCTACCGCGTCGCCGTCCTGACCGGATGCAGCCAGTCCCCCCTCCAGGAAGGCCAGGAGATCTTCCTGGGCGGCCGGGTCAAGTACCTCATCGTCAAGGAGATGGTCAACGCCCTCGCGGCCTGGGTCTCGATCAAGTACGGGCTCAAGGGGCCAACCTACAACATCGCCGCGGCCTGCGCCTCGGGGGCCTTCGCGATCGCGGCCGGACTCGACTACATTCGCGCCGGCCGGGGCGACGCGGCCGTCGTCCTGGGCGCCGATATGATGCTCAACCGGCAGAGCCTCCATGGCTTCAACGAACTGATGGCCCTGTCCGAGCTGAACGAGGCGCCCGAGCGGGCCTCCCGCCCTTTCGACAACCGCCGCTCCGGCTTCGTCCTGGCGAACGGCGGCGCCGCCTTGGTCCTCGAGAGCCTGGAAGGGGCCCGGCGGCGCGGCGCCAAGATCTACGCCCTCCTGACCGGCGCCGGCCTCCACTCGGAAGCCTATAACATCGTGGCTCCCGAACCGACCGGAAAAGAGATCGCCCGGGCGATTCAGGCCGCCTTGAACGACGCCGATCTCGACCGGAGCGCCGTCGGCTACATCAACGCCCACGGCACCTCGACCCTCCAGAACGACGCCTGCGAGACGGCCGCGATCAAGGCGGTCTTCGGCTCCCTGGCCGCGCGGCTGCCCGTATCCTCCCTGAAATCCATGATCGGCCACACCGTCGGCGGAGCGGGCGCCATCGAATGCGCGGCGACCGCCCTCGCCCTGCGCGACGGGATCCTACCGCCGACGATCAATTACGAAGAGCCCGACCCGGACTGCGACCTCGATTACGTGCCCAACGCGGCCCGGCCCGCGCCCGGCCTTCGGGCCGCCCTCTCGCATTCGTTCGGGTTCGGCGGTCACGGCTGCGTGCTCGTCCTGGAAAAAGCGCCGTGAACCCCCGGGCGTCCCTCCTCAAAGAGATCCTGACCGAGCGGAGGAGCGTCCGTCGCTTCGCGCCCGAGCCGGTCCCCGAGGAGCTCATCCGCGAGGTCCTGGACGCGGGCCGCCTCGCGCCCTCCCCCACCAACTCCCAACCCTGGTATTTCCTGGTGCTCTCGGGCGCCGACACGAGCCGGGCGGCCCGGATCATGGCCCGCCGCACCCAAGGCGTGTCCGTCCCCGGCTTCCAGGCGATCGCGGCCGACGCGGTCCGCATCCTGGAGGAAGCCCCTCATGTCATCACCGTCTGGAACGCGGGCCGCCTGTCGCGCCGGCTTCGCAAGCTCAAGGGGCTCATCGGGCCGAGCTATTACCGAGGCTACGAGCGGGCCGAACGGGACGGCATCGCCTGCGCCGTCGAGAACATGTGGCTGATGGCCCAGGCGCTCGGCCTGGGCATGGTCTGGATCATGACCGACGCCTCCATGGCCCGCCGCTTCCGGGCCGAATTCAAGATGGAAGCGACGATCGCGGCCCTCTGCCCCATCGGCCTGCCCGCTCCGGATGAGCCGCCCGAGCGGACGGGCCGGAAACCGCTCGAGGACATCGCGAGATTTCTCGATCCCGACCGCTAGGCCGCCGATGAAAATCGGAATCGCAGGCTACGGCAAGATGGGACGGAGCGCCTTCAACCTCTTCGCCGCGGCCGGATTCGAGGTCGCCATTCTGGTTCGGACCGCCGAACAGGCCTCCCGCTTCCAGGCCCAGTACGAGCGGCGGGTGGCGCGGCGCCTCCGTCATAACATCCCCGGCGCCGCCCCGCCCTCGGCGACGGGCCGGGCCTGCCGCTTCTCGACGGACCCGGCCGTCCTCTCGGGTTGCGCGCTGATCCTCGAGAACCTTCCCGAAAACGCGGGCCTCAAGCGGGACGTCCTGAAGCGAATCGAGGCCGCGGCGGCGCCCGATACGGTGATCGCGACCAACACCTCCTCGCTGTCCGTGGCCGAGCTCGCCGCCGGCCTGTCCCGGAGCGAGCGCTTCTGCGGCTTCCACCTCATTCATCCCATCCCCTTGACGTCGGTCGTCGAGATCATCTCCTGGGAGGGCGGCGCGGAATGGGCGGTCGAGACGGCCCGCGACATCGCCCGTCGGCTGAACCGGCGTCCGATCGTCGTCCGCGACTGCCCCGGACCGGCCCTCAACCCCGTCCTGGGGAGCTGCCTGTGCGAAGCGCTCTACATCCTCGAGCAGGGACTGGCCACACCCCGGGACATCGACCGGCTGGCCGAGCGCGCGTTTCGGGTCGGCCCCTGCGAGTCGCTCGACATCGTCGGCATCCCTCTCTTTCGGGACATCTTCGAGAGGACGGCGGCGATCCGGCCGCCGTGCTTTCCGCTGCCCGCTCTGATTCCCAGGCTTCTGGCCGACGGCAGGACGGGGCGCGAGGGGGGCCGCGGCCTCTATCTCTACGATGAGGAGCCGCCCGGCCAGAGCCCGCTCGCGTATTATCGCGATCCCGGACAGAATCATTCCCCGGGCCCGGCCGCGGCGGGGGGGCCCGGCCTTCTCGACCGCTTGCTGCTCATCGTCCAGGCCGCCGCTCTCTACATCCTGAAGCTGGACAAGGCTTCGCCCGACGACCTCGACCTCGGTCTTCAGGACGCTCTGGGACTGGCTGAAGGACCGATCGCCGGGATGCGCCGCCTGGGCCGGGACGAGATCCGCCGCCGGCTCGAGCGCTTCAACCGCGAAGTCGGACCCCGTTACAATCCCGAACTGGCCGAACACCTGCGATGAGCGGGCAATCCGGACGCTGCCAGCCCGTCATGAACGCGCGCCTGTTCGCCGCCCTCTGCGAAACGCCGCTCTGGCGCCCACTCCATACGCTGATCGTCTCGGGGCGGTCCTGGGGCGACGAAATCCGGCGGCCTTTTTTTTACGACGCGGACGGCCTCGACGCCCTTCCGGGCCGGGCCGGGTTTGAAGCCGCAGAGGCCGAGCTACGCAGGCTGTCCCTGGTCTTCAAGGCAAAAAAAAGGGGGTGAAGGCTCCCGGCCCTCACCCCCTCAGCGGTTCTTGATCTTTCCGGTGTCGACCCTCAGAGCCTGATCCCGAGCGTGACGGCCATGGTCGTGGGCTTGGCGTAGCTGTCCCAATCCCCTTCGTGATCATCGGGCTTCTTGAGCATATTGCTGAGGCCGAGCAGATAGCGCCCCTCGATGACGAGCGTCAGGCCTTTGAGCTCCATCTCGTAGCCGATCCCGAAGTCGAGTCCGTAGTAAAGCCTGTTGGTGTCGTCGAGGATGTCCTCCTCGTCCTCCTCCTCGCCCGCTTCGGTCTTCATCTTCATGGACAGGACGTAGCCGACGTCGATTCCGGCCAATGCGTAGGGCGTGGCTCCGACCGGAGACAACTTGTACTTGCCGACAAGGGCGAGCCCGACGGCGTACCCGTGGGCCTTGACCTTGATGTCCACATCCTGGAACTCGCCGGAGAATTTCATGCCGCCGGGGACGAAAAAGCCGCCGACCTCGAGGCAGATGTTGTCGGTCAGGCTGAAGGCTTCATAGCCGAAGCCCAGCGTAAACCCCATCAAGCTGCTTTTGTCCAGGTCATAGGCGTCGATGGCGTCCTGACTGTCATCGTCCAGTCTCTGGTTGGCGAAGGCCAGTCCGCCCATGATCCGGAACTTCTTGACGTCGGACCGCGGCTGGGTCCGGGCGTAGCGCGGCGCTTGACGGACAGGCTGCGCGGGGGCCCGCTCGACCGGGCGAACCTCCTGCGGAGCGGGCGCCGCTTCGCCGGAGACGACGTCCACGACGTTGGCGTGGATATAGCCGGTGACGGTGTCCCCGCTCTTGTCCTGGACCTGGATCTCGTACCAGGAGTCGACTTTCGACTTGGCTTCGAGAAGGGTTCCGGATTTGACCTGGGCGATGACGGGCGCCGACAAATCCGGCTCGGTCCGGACGTTGGCCGCCGAAACCTTAACCTTGAGGATGATATCCTTGGCGACGACGGTACCGACCAAAGCCACGACGACGAGCAAGCTGAAAACGAGTAATTTTTTCATTCGTCCTCCTTGAACATGATGGCCCTCTGATGGGGTGACGATCCGCTGAGGTCCGGATTCAATCCCTTTCTATAACACACTCATTTTCCGGTGTCAAACGCCTTCCTCCTCGGCTTCATCCTCGACGGCGATGTCGTCCGCCGTGTCGAACGCCCCGTCGGGTCCGGCCGAGACGAGCCGGAAGCCCTCATCCGAGGTCTTTTCGTACCGGATGGCGCGGCCCCAGCCGTCGGTCGCCCCGGCCATGATGTAGCGGAGCGACCTCAACTCCTTCCAGCTCTCGGGCGACCGCCCCTCGCCGGCGACGAAGGACACGACGACCTGCTCGAGCTGGGACAGGTTCGCCCTGGTCGTGGCGATCCCCGCCTCTTGCAGGGCGTCCACGGCCGCGACGACGTGACTCTTCTCGCCCGTTTTGACAAAAAGAAGGACGAAAATAACGACCACGGTGATGAGCAGCCCGAAGATCAGACCTCCCCCGGTTTTCATCCGGCACCTCCGTCGAGTT
>JAFGBC010000004.1 GCA_016933355.1 Candidatus Aminicenantota bacterium | reverse complement strand
GCCCGCCGCGCAGACCAGCCGCGCTCCCCGGCGGAATCCGGCGGCGGGGGCGTTCAGGGTCTTCGCCTCGGCGCTCATCGGTAGTCCATCAGGCTCTTGCTCGAGAAATTCGGGTCGCTGGTCAGGTTGACGCCGAAGCGCTTGAGCCCGGCCTCGTCGCCGGGCGTCGGCATGTGCGTCATGTGGACCTCGCAGCCCTGGAGATCCTTCAACCGTTCGAGGGCCAGCTGGGCGGCCGGGTTCGACCCGGCGTTGATGCTCAGGCAGATCAGGACCTCGGAGACGTCGAGGCTGATCGAGCGGGCGCCCAGGATGCTCTTCTTGAGGTTGGCCACCGACTCGATGACGGCCGGCGACAGGAGGTGGATGCGGTCGGGGATCTCGGCCAGCGTCTTGATCGTGTTCAGGATGAGGCTCGAGGCGGCGTGGAAGAGCGTCGAGTTGCGCCCGGTCACGATCGCGCCGCTGCGGAGCTCGAGGGCCGCGCCGCAGTAAATCCCCCGGTTGCCCATTCCCCGCTCGCGGGCCTCGACGGCCGCCCGGCGGGCGGCGGCGACGACCGGCCGGTCCTCGGGCCGGACGCCGAGCTCGCTCATCAGGAGCTCGGCGCGCTGGACGGTCTCCTTCCCGGTCAGGCCCATGACGTACTCGCAGCCGTACCGGAAATAGCGGCGGACGAGCTCCTGTCGGGCCGCCTCCTGGACGGCGGCGTCGTCGACGATGCCGGCGCCCGCGCAGTTGACGCCCATCTCGGTCGGCGAGCGGTAGATCGCGGCCGAGCCGGTGATCTTCTCCACGATCCGCTTCAGGACCGGGAAGACTTCGACGTCGCGGTTGTAGTTGACGGCGGCCTGGCCCGTCGCCTCGAGGTGGAAGGGGTCGACCATGTTGAAATCGCCGATGTCGGCGGTGGCCGCCTCGTAGGCGATGTTGACGGGATGCTTGAGGGGGAGGTTCCAGATCGGGAACGTCTCGAACTTAGCGTAGCCGGATGCCCGGCCCCGCATCCGGTCGTGATAGAGCTGGGACAGGCAGGTCGCCAGCTTGCCGCTCCCCGGCCCGGGCCCGGTCACGATGACCAGGGACTTGTCGCTGGGGATGTATTCATTGACGCCGTAGCCCTGCTCGGAAACGATGGTGTCGACGTCGGTCGGGTAACCCTTAGTGAAGGCGTGGGTGAAAACCCGGACGCCGCGCCGCTCGAGCTTGTTCTTGAAGATGGTGGCCGCCGGCTGGTTGTCGAAGCGGGTGATGACGACGCCCAGGATGTCCAGCCCCCACTCGGCCAGGTCGTCGATCATCTTCAGCGCGTCGACATCGTAAGTGATCCCGAAGTCGGCCCGGACCTTGCGGCGCTCGATGTCGCCGGCGTAGATGCAGAGGAGGATGTCGGCCTGATCCTTGAGCTCGCGGAGGAGGAGCATCTTGATGTTAGGGTCGTAGCCGGGCAGGACCCGGGCCGCGTGGTAGTCGAAGAGGAGCTTGCCCCCGAACTCGAGGTAGAGGCGGTTTTCGAAACGCCGAACCCGCTCGAGGATGGCGGCCGTCTGCTCGCGCAGGTAGCGCTCGTTGTCGAACCCGACCCGGGACGGCGTCATCGGCTCCTCCGGGTCACGACTTCGAAATCGTCCAGGAGCCCGTAGGGCCGGACGTCGTAGGCGGCGCCGGGGGCCCGTCCGCCCGGCGGGGCCTTCCGGAAGTTCCCCGGCCAGGCCGCGCCGAGCGGCGGGTTGCCGTGGTGGGGCCCGAGCGGGTTCTTGAGCGTCCCGTAGACGACAACCCTGACCCGGTGGCGGCCGGCCGACATCGCCCGGCCCAGGCCGATCTCGTAGGGCGGAGAAAGAATAACGCCCAGGGACCGGTCGTCCACCCGGACCTCGCCCAGGGCGCCCCGCCAGCGGCCGAGCCGCAGCGCGAAGTCGCGCCCGCCCGGCGCGCCCTTCGGCACGCGATACATTTTCGTGTAGGCGACCGGGCCCGCACAGAACGGCCAGCCCTGGTCCGACCAGGCGCCCAGGACGATTGGCCGAGCGGCTTCGATGCGGAAGCCCCGATCGCCGGCGACGGCCCGGAAGACGCCCCGCAGGTAGACCGGCTCGAGCTCCGCGTGGATCGTGAAGGGCCGGGCCGTCACAGTCAGCCGGTTCTCCCCTTCCCGG
This sequence comes from Candidatus Aminicenantota bacterium, assembly GCA_016933355.1. Taxonomy (GTDB): domain Bacteria; phylum Acidobacteriota; class Aminicenantia; order Aminicenantales; family JAFGBC01; genus JAFGBC01. Next base: position 632 of record JAFGBC010000004.1, on the reverse strand, counting down.
AGGTGGGCGCCGACGGCGTAGACGCCGAAGGCCTTGTCCAGCCAGAAGCGGCCGGGTTGCGGCTCGACGGCCCGGCCGTTGACCGCGACCCGGAAGAGCGAGGGCCGCTCGACGACGGCCTCCAGCGTTTTGAGGTTGACGGCCCGGCCGATCGTGAACCGGAAGGTCGCTTCGAACCCGGAGTCGGCCGGAAAGACGTCCCGGTCCAGGATGTTCGTCTTGAACTGGACGGCGCTGTCCCAGGGGTTCCGGTCCAGGCCGTGCCGCCTAAAGGTCCGGAGTTGGGCCTCGTAGAAATAGAGGTCGCGCTCGGTCCGGCCGTCCATAGTCAGGTCGCAGAAATCGAGGGTGAGGACGTTGGGCTCCCAGGCGGCGACCCGGAGCGGACCCGAAGCCGGATAGACCTCCCATTCGCCCGAGGGGCCTCCGAAAAACGGCGCTTCCGTCCCGCCGTCCGGGACGCAGACCAGAAGGCTTCCGGCCGGCGGCAGGTCATAGGCGACTCGGATGTCGTTGCCGCTCCGCCCCACCCTCAGGGGATGCGCCTTGCCCGTGAACGGATCCCAGGCTTCCGCCCCTTTCCCTTCCAGTGTCATGACCCCGGCCGCGCTCTTCTCGCTATCCGTGTTGGC
>JAFGBC010000265.1 GCA_016933355.1 Candidatus Aminicenantota bacterium | reverse complement strand
CGGCCGCTCCGGGCGCTCGACCCTTGATCTCGGTCGGTAAAAAGCCGAAAATAGCGAAGGATGGCCTACACCGAGACGTGGTCTGCGAGCCCGCTTCATCTGTCCGTCGTCATTCCCGCTTACAACGAAGAAGCCAAGATCGGGCGGGACCTCGAGCGCCTGTTCACCTATCTCGAGGGGCGTCCGATCGCCGCCGAGGCGCTGGTCGTCGACGACGGGAGCCGGGATCGGACGGCCGAGGTCGCCCGCGGCTTCGCCGGACCGGGCCGCCGGGTCCGCGTCCTTTCTCTGATCGGGAACCGGGGCAAGGGCCGCGCGGTCCGGGCGGGCGTTCTGGCCGCCCGGGGGCACTACATCTTGGTCGCCGACGCGGGGGGATGCGTCCCTTTCGCGAACTTGGAGCGGGGGCTCGGCCTGCTGGAGGCCGGCTGCTACGACGCCGCCTTCGGCTCCCGGGCCGCGGCCGGCGCGGTCATCCGCCTCCGTCAGCCCCTTTATCGCCGGGTCGGGCGCCGCATCTTTCGCGTCATCCTACGCCTGGGGATGGGCGTCCGCGGCATCGCCGACACCCAGTGCGGCTTCAAGCTCTTCAAGCGCGGGGCGGCCCGGGCCGTTTTCGGGCGCGGCAGGATTGAAGGATTCATGTTCGACGTCGAGACCGTCCGGAACGCGCGGACGCTGGGGCTGCGGCTGGCCGAGTTCCCCGTCGACTGGACGAACGACCCGGACAGCCGCTTCCATCTGGTGCGGGGGTCGCTGCGGAATTTGGCCGACCTGGTCCGCATCCGGTTCGAGATTTGAACGTAAGGGAGGACGAGCGTGCCGACCGAGCATATCCGCAAATTCCTGGGCGACGCCCGGGCGGTCATCGACCGGCTCTCTCCGGAGGCGATCGAGAAGACCGTCGGCTTTCTGCTCGGCGTCCGGACGGCCGGGGGCCGGCTTTTCTTCCTGGGCGTGGGCGGCGGGGCGGCCAACGCCTCCCACGCGGCGGCCGATTTCCGGAAATTCGGCGGCTTCGAGGCCTACGCGCCGGCCGACAACGTCGCCGAGCTCTCGGCCCGGACGAACGACGAGGGCTGGGAGACCGTCTTCATCGAATGGCTCAAGGGCAGCCGGCTGGGGGCGGCGGACGCCGTCTTCGTCCTCTCGGTCGGGGGCGGCACGCCCGAGCTCGGATTGAGCGACAATATTGCCCGGGCCGTAGACTATGCCAAGAGCGTCGGGGCCAAGGTCCTCGGCGTCGTCGGCAAGGATGGAGGTCGCACAGCGCGCCGGGCCGACGCCTGTATCGTCGTCCCGACCGTCGACCCGGCCGCCGTCACCCTCCACGTCGAGGCGGCCCAGGCCCTGATCGTCCACCTTCTGGTCGGCGACCCCCGGCTGAAGAAGACCGAGACGAAGCACGAATCGCTGCGGCGATGAAGGTCTCGATCATCACGATTTCCCTCAACAGCGCGGCCACCATCGAGGCCTGCCTCCGGAGCATCACCGCCCAGACGCACCCCGACATCGAGCAGATCAGCGTCGACGGTCGTTCGGTCGACGGGACGCTCGAGATCCTCGAGAGGAATCGGGATCGGTTCGCCGCCCGCCTCGTCGAGCCGGACGGCGGCGTTTACCAGGCCATGAACAAGGGGCTGGCCCTGGCCCGCGGCGATTTGGTCGGATTTCTCAACAGCGACGACGTCTACGCCGCGGACGACGTCGTTGCCGGTCTGGTCGAACTCATCTCCCACGAGGAGCTCGATTCCTGCTACGGCGATCTCGTCTACGGGCGCGGGGACGCGGCCGGGAGGGAGCGGACGGTCCGATATTGGAAAGCGGGGCCGTTCGACGTCCGGAATTTCGAGAAGGGCTGGATGCCGCCCCATCCGACCTTTTTTGTCCGGAAACGGATCTACGAGCGCTACGGGGCGTTCAACCTCGATTTTCCGGTCGTAGCCGACTACGAGATCATGCTTCGGTTCCTCTACAAGCATCGCATCTCCTGCGGCTATTTCCCGAGGGTGGTCATCCGCAAGCGGACGGGCGGGATCAGCCGGCCGACCGCTCTCAACGTCGTCCGTAATAACGCCGCCTGCTATCAAGCCTGGCTCGCGAACGGCCTGAAGCCGAGGCCTGGGACTTTCGTCCGCAAGGCCCTATCAAAGCTCGGCCAGTTCGGACGGAGGCCCTGAAAAGCGCGCGGGCGTTCGGGTCGCGGCTGGGCTATAATGCCCCTATGACGCACCCCATCCGGAAGAGGCTCGAGGCGGTCGAGAGGCAGATCCTCTCGCCCAAAGCCTGTCTGAGCGCCCGGTCGCGCGGCCGCGTCCGGGCCGAGGCGCCGCATCCGCTGCGGACCGCCTTCCAGCGCGACCGCGACCGGATCATCCACTCCAAGTCCTTCCGGCGGCTCAAGCACAAGACCCAGGTCTTCCTGGCGCCCTTCGGCGACCATTACCGAACCCGGCTGACCCACACCCTGGAGGTGTCCCAGATCGCCCGGACGATCGCCCGGGCTCTCCGCCTCAACGAGGATTTGACCGAGGCGATCGCCCTCGGCCACGACCTGGGCCACACGCCGTTCGGCCACGCCGGCGAGCAGATGCTGAACGGGCTCGTGCCGGGCGGGTTCAGCCACTCCGAGCAGAGCCTGCGGGTCGTCGAGAAGCTCGAGTACGACGGGAAGGGACTCAACCTGACCGTCGAGGTCCGCGACGGGATCGCCAAGCACTCCAAGGGGCGGGGCGAGATTCTCGACGGCGACCCGGCCGACCTGCCCCTGACGCTCGAGGGCCAGATCGTCCGCGTTTCGGACATCATCGGCTACGTCAACCACGACATCGACGACGCCCTGCGAGCCGAGATCATCCGCGAGTCCGACATCCCGGCCTCGCTCGTCCGGCTCCTGGGCAAGTGGCATGCCAACCGGATCGACCGGATGGTCATGGACGTCGTCGAGGCCAGCCTGGCCGTCAACCTGGAGCGGATCGCCCTGAGCGCGAAGATCAAGCGGGCCGTCGTCGAGCTCCGCGACTTCCTCTACGAGAAGGTCTACTTCGGGGTCCGGGCGCTCGAGGAGCACGCCAAGGTCAAGAAGATCGTGGCCGACCTCTACGGCTATGTCCTGGCGAATCCCGGCGCCTACGTCAAGGATTATCCCCGGGGCGATCCACTCGCGGTCCGGGCCGGCGATTT
>JAFGBC010000264.1 GCA_016933355.1 Candidatus Aminicenantota bacterium | reverse complement strand
CTCCGCCCCGCACCGGGAGCTGGCCCTCGAGGCGGCCCGCCGGTCGATCGTCCTCCTCAAGAACGAGGGTGGGCTTCTGCCGCTCCGCAAGGACCTAGCGACAGTCGCCGTCATCGGGCCCAACGCCGACGACGTCGAAACGCTGCTGGGGAACTACAACGGAACGCCCGTCGACCCGGTAACGCCGCTGCGCGGGATCCGCGACAAGCTGGGGACGGCGGACCGGGTCCTCTACGCGCCCGGCTGCGACTGGGCCGAAAACGTGCCCCTGCTTTCGGTGGTGCCGGCATCCGCGCTGCGGACCGGGCCGGAGCCGGGATCCGCCCCCGGCCTGAAAGCGGAGTATTTCGGGAACCGCGACTTCAAGGGCGCGCCTGTCCTGATCCGGACCGACCCGGCGGTCGACTTCAACTGGTGGGATGGGGCGCCGCTCCCCGGGATCGACGACGACGATTTCAGCGTCCGCTGGACCGGCCGTCTCGTGCCTCCTTCGAGCGGCGCGTACTGGCTGGGCGGCGAAGGATTCAACGGGTTCCAGGTCCGGCTCGAGGACGGGCTCGTCGCCTCCTACAACGGGTCGCATCAGCCCGAGAAGCGCTACGGCCCGGTCCGCCTCGAAGCCGGCCGCCCCTATAAGCTCAGTGTGGAGTTCAGCCACCGCTCGAGCGACGCTTTTATGCGCCTGCTCTGGGCGGTCCCCGCGACCGACCCGGTCCGGGAGGCGGTCGAAACGGCCGGCCGGGCCGATGCCGTAGTTCTCGTTCTCGGCCTCTCGCCCCGGCTCGAGGGCGAGGAGATGAGCGTGCCGGTCGAAGGCTTCGCCGGCGGCGACCGGCTGTCCCTCGACCTGCCCCGCGTCCAGGAAGAGCTGCTTGGTGCGGTCCTGGCGACCGGAAAGCCCGTCGTCCTCGTCCTGCTCAACGGAAGCGCGCTCGCCGTCAACCGGGCCGCCGCGAGCGTCCCGGCCATCGTCGAAGCTTGGTATCCGGGCCAGGCGGCCGGCACGGCGCTGGCCGACATCCTGTTCGGCGACGCCAATCCTTCGGGGCGTCTGCCCGTAACGTTCTACAAGTCCGTCGCCGACCTTCCGCCCTTCGGCGAATACCGTATGACCGGCCAGACCTACCGCTATTTCCGCGGCGAGCCCCTCTTCCCGTTCGGGCACGGGCTAAGCTACACGCAGTTCGAATACGCAGACCTCCGGATGCCGGCCGCCGTCGATGCCGGCGCGGAGATCGCCGTTTCGGTGGACGTCCGCAACGCCGGCTTCCGGGTCGGAGACGAGGTCGTGCAGCTCTACGTCAGCGACCTCGATGCCTCGGTTCCCGTCCCGGTCCGATCGCTCCAGGGTTGCCGACGCGTCCACCTTCAGCCGGGCGAGAGCCGGACCGTCCATTTCACGCTGTCGCCCAAGGCGCTCTCGCTCGTCGCCGCGGACGGCCGGCGCGTCGTCGAGCCGGGGTTGTTCGAGATTGCGGTCGGCGGGAAGCAGCCCGGATTCGCCGGCTTGGCCGACGCGGCCACGACGGGCGTCCTGACGGGGCGAGTCGAGGTCCGCAGCCGCCCCTTTCGCCTCGAATAATTCCGTTCGGTTTGAAAAGGGCGGGTAAAACGCGTATAATGCCACTTCTCGCCGTCGAAGACGCGGGTCGCTCGGGGAGGATCGACGCCAAGATGACCGTCCGCAAGAAGCGTTCCGAGGCCATGCCCTCCATTCTCATCGTCGAAGACGAGGTCATCGTCGCCATCGAGCTCCGCGAGAAGTTGCGGGCCCTGGGCTGGCGGGTGTCGGGGCTGGCCACATCCGGGGAGGAAGCCCTGGCCCTGGCCGCGGCGGACCCGCCCAACCTCGTCCTGATGGACATCTCGATCAAAGGCGGGATGGACGGGATCGAAGCGGCCCGCCGGCTCCAATCCTTCGGCCGTATCCCGGTCGTCTTTATCACCGCCTTCATCAGGAAGCCGATCCCGCGCCGCGCCTCGTCCCGTCGCCCCCCGTCCTTCTGGCTCAGCAAACCCCTGGTCGACGAGGATCTCGTCCGGACGATCCGGACGGCCCTATCCGGGGCGCGGGGCAAGGGCGGGAAGCCGGCCCCGGCCGCCCCGAAGGCCCCCCGACCTGTCGCGCGCCGAAAGCGGCGGCAACGGCGGAAAGATTGATTTCCGGCAGCCGAATTGGCTAAAATACCATTTCTTATTTCATTTGAAAGGTGACCGCCATGAACGTTTTCGTCCTCAACTGCGGCAGTTCTTCCGTTAAATTCCAAGTCATCAATACGGACCTCGACCTGTTCGAAACCGACAGCGACCGCTGCGTCGCCAAAGGGCTGATCGAGAAGGTCGGAAGCCAGGAGGCCATCGTCAACCTTCAGGCCGAGGGCGGCGCGCCCTTCAAGTCCGTCGAGCCGATCGTCGACCACAGGGCCGCCATCCTGCGCATCAAGGCCTGGATGGAGGAGCCGACGACCAAGATCTCCGGCGTCCACGGCTGGGACGACCTCCACGGCATCGGCCATCGCGTCGTCCACGGCGCCGAGAAGTTCACCAAGTCGGTCCGGATCGACGCCGAGGTTCTCCGGCAGATCGAAGAGTGCGCCGACCTGGCCCCCCTCCACAACCCGGCCAACCTCAAGGGCATCCACGCCTGCACCGAGATCTTCGGCGAAAAACTTCCCCAGGTCGCCGTCTTCGACACCTCCTTCCACTCGACGATGGCTGAAGACGTCTACCTCTACGCCATCCCCTACGACCTCTACGCCAAGTACAAAGTCCGGCGCTACGGTTTCCACGGCACGTCTCATCGGTATGTCGCCTACCGCTACCGCAAGGTCGTCGGCATCCCCAAGGACAAGGTCAACGTCATCACCCTCCACCTTGGCAACGGGTCCTCGGCCTGCGCCATCCAGGCCGGCAAATCCGTGAACACGACGATGGGCATGACGCCCCTCGAGGGGCTGATCATGGGAACGCGTTCGGGCGATATCGACGCCGCCCTGGTCGAGTATTTCGCGGCCAAAGGGCTGGGGAGCGTCACCGATATCTTCAACATCCTCAACAAGAAGAGCGGCGTCCTGGGCGTCTCGGGCGTGTCCAATGACATGCGCGACGTCGAGAAGGCCGCCGCCGAGGGGAACCACCGGGCCGCCCTGGCCCTGACCATGTTCGCCAACCGGGTCAAGAAATACATCGGCGCCTACTACGCCGAGATGAACGGCTGCGACGCCGTCATCTTCACGGCCGGGATCGGCGAGAACGGCGCCAAGATCCGGGGCATGATCTGCGCGAACCTCGAGGCGCTGGGGATCGAGATCGACGAGGCCCGGAACGTCGAAGCCGTCCGCGGCAAGCTGATGAAGATCTCGAAGGACGGCGCCAAGACCGCCGTCTACGTCATCCCGACCAACGAGGAGCTGCTCCTCGCCCGCGACACGGTCCGGGTCATCCGGGACGTCCCCCGCGAGTGGTAAGGCCGGGATCAGCGAAAGGAGCCCCCATGAGCGGAAACACCTTCATCCAAGACATCCGGGCTAAGGCCGCCCGGAAGAACCTGAGGATCGCCTTCCCCGACGCCGAGGACGCCCGGCCCCTCAAGGCCGCCCTGGCCCTCGTCGCCGACAAGATCGGCGTTCCGATCCTGGTCGGGAGCGAGGCCGCCGTTAAAAAGATTGCGGCCGAGAACGGGCTCGACCTGAGCAAGGTCGAGATCGTCGACCCGGCGACGTCGCCGCTGGCCCGCGACTTCGCCGCCCAGCTCTTCGAGAAGCGCAAAGCCAAGGGCTGGACCCTGGAGCAGTCGGCCGAAGCGCTCAAGAGCCCGCTCTATTTCGCGGGCATGATGCTGGCCGCCGATAAGGTCGGCGCCGTCGTCGGCGGCAACATCTCCTCGACCGGCGACGTCATCCGGGCCGCCATCCACACCGTGGGCACGGCTCCCGGCATCCAGACCGTCTCGAGCTACTTCATCATGGTCTTCCCCGAGAGGCTTCTTTGCTACGCCGACTGCGCCGTCGTCCCCAACCCGACCGACGCCCAGTTGGCCGACATCGCGCTGACCTCGGCCCGCAACTTCCAGGCCGTGACCGGCGAGTCGCCCCGGGTCGCCATGCTCTCCTTCTCGACCAAGGGCTCGGCCCAGCACGACGACGTCGACAAGGTCGTCCGGGCCACGAAGCTGGCCCGGGACAAGGCCCCCGACCTCCAGATCGACGGCGAGATGCAGGCCGACGCGGCCCTGGTCGCCTCGGTCGGCGAGCGCAAGTGCAAGGGCAGCCCGGTCGCCGGCAAGGCCAACGTCCTCATCTTCCCCGACCTCGACGCCGGCAACATCGGCTACAAGCTGACCGAGCGGCTGGCCGGGGCCGAGGCCGTCGGGCCGATCGTCCAGGGTCTGCGCAAGCCCTACTGCGACCTGTCGCGCGGCTGCTCGGTCGACGACATGGTCAACGTCGCCGCCATCTGCAGCCTGATGGCCTGATGCGCGAGGGCCCGCTCCGGATCCTGTTCGTCTGCTACGGCAACATCTGCCGCAGCCCGATCGCAGTCGGGATCGCCCGGGCTCTGTACGACGGCGCGGTCCAGGCCGAGAGCGCCGGGATCGCGCCCGTCGGCGACCGTCCCAGCGAGGAGTCCGTCCTGGTTATCCGGACGCTCTACAACCAGGACATCCTCGACCACAAGCCGCGCCAGGTCGCGGCGGCCGGGCCGGGCGAATACGATTTCGTCATCGCCATGGACCTCGACGTCTACGAGCGGCTGAAGGCGTCGGGGGCCGTCCCCGAGGACAAGCTCTACGCCTGGGACGTCGCCGACCCGATCGGCCGCGGCATCGAAGCCTACTTCGCCGCCGCGGACAAGATCCGGGACCGCCTCGATCAGTTTCTGGCCAACCGGAGCCTCGGCGGCGGGCGGCGTTGACAAAGGCGCGTCCCTTTGGATATAAGGTAATCTCGCTCTCGAACATGGCAGGCCCGAACCGTTCCGCCCGCCGACATCCTTTCGCCAAGGGAGTCCCTCATGCCGACCGATAAGCGTCTCGCCGACCGCCTCGTCGCCCTGGAGGGCCTGATCCGCCCCAAGTCGATCGCCATCGTCGGAGCCTCCTCGACGCCGGGTAAGATCGGCTACAGCGCCGTCAAGAACATCCAGGACAGCGGCTACCAGGGGCGGCTCGTCCCGATCAATCCCAACGATCCCGAGATCCTCGGGCTCAAGGCCTACAAATCGGTCCTCGACGTCCCCGGCGAGATCGACGCCGCCGTCATCACCGTCCCGGCCAGGCTGGTCGCCCAGGTCGCCGACGAGTGCGGCCGCAAAGGGGTCAAAGGCCTGATCATCATCACCTCGGGCTTCTCCGAGATCGGACGCCGCGAGCTCGAGGAGGAGGTCGTCCGGGCGGCCACCCAGCACGGCACCCGCGTACTGGGCCCTAACATCGTCGGCATCCTCTCCAACTCCGACAAGCTCAACGCTTCGTTCGCGCCCTTCCTGCCCCTGCCCGGCAAGTCCTCGCTGGTCTCCCAGAGCGGCGCCCTCCTCGTCGCCATGTGCGCGGCCACCGTCGTCCGCTATGTCGGGTTCGACAAGCTCATCTCGGTCGGGAACATGGCCGACGTCGATATCGCCGACCTCACCGAGTGGCTCGACCAGGACGGAGCCACCCGCTGCATCACCCTCTACATCGAAGGCCTCCGGAACGGCCGGCGCTTCATCGAGGCGGCCAGCCGGGCGACCAAGCCGATCGTGGCCATCAAGGCCGGCGTCTCGGCCCACGGCGCCGCCGCCGCGGCCTCTCACACCGGGTCCCTGGCCGGGGCGGCCAAGGTCTACGAAGCGGCCTTCGCCCAGGCCGGCGTCGTCACCGCGACCGACCTCAACAACCTGTTCGACCGGAGCCTGGTCCTCTCGCTCCAGCCGCCGATGAAGGGCGACAACCTGTTCATCCTGACCAACGGCGGCGGCGTCGGCGTCCTGGCGACCGACGCGGCCGAGCGCTTCGGGCTGCCGCTCCAGTTCGCCCCGGCCGACATCCAGGCCGAGCTCCGCAAGCACATGCCCGAGTACGGTTCGGCCAAGAACCCGGCTGACCTGACCGGGATGGCCGGCAAGGATATGTACTACCCGACCGTCCGCTACCTCATGTCCCACCCCTGGGTCGACGGGCTGGTTGTCCTCTACTGCGAGACGTCGCTGACCGTCCCCATCGAGATCGCCAAGACCATCAAGCAGGCGGTCGACGATTCCGGCTTCAAGGACAAGCCGATCACGGCCTCGTTCGTCGGCGGCAAGGACGCCAACGAGGCGATGAAGTGGCTGATGGAGAACGGCCTGCCGACCTACGAGGTCCCCGACAAGGCCGTCAACGCGATCGCCGCCCTGCGCGAATACGCGCGGATCCGGAGCAGGATCACGGCCTATTCGAGCGAAGCCGCCCCCCTCCAGGCCGAAGGGGCGCGGGCGGTCATCGGGAAGGCGCGGGCCGAGGGGCGCGAGGCTTTGAACGAGGTCGAGGCCAAGGCCGTCTTCGAGGCCTACGGCCTGCCCGTGACGAAAACGGCGCTGGCCAGGTCCGAGGACGAGGCGGCGGCCCTCGCTCGAAAGACGGGATTCCCGGTCGTCCTCAAGATCGTTTCGCCCGACATCCTTCATAAATCGGACGCGGGCGGCGTCAAGGTCGACATCAAGGACGAAGCCGGCGTCCGGACGGCTTACAAGGCCATCATGGCCGCGGCCAAGGCCTACAAGGCCGACGCGAAGATCGAGGGCGTCGCCGTCCAGGAGATGGCGCCGGCCGGGGTCGAGGTCATCCTGGGCTCGGTCAACGACCCGAGCTTCGGGCCGACCATCATGTTCGGCCTGGGCGGCATCTTCGTCGAAGTCCTGAAGGATGTCACGTTTCGCGTGGCGCCGGTGACGGCGGCCCAGGCCGAGAGAATGCTCGACGAGATCCAGGCCGCTCCCATCCTCAGGGGCGCGCGCGGCGAAAAGCCGCGGGACCGGAAGGCGCTGGCGGCCGTCCTGGCTTCCTATTCGGCCATGATCCGCGACCTCGAGGACGAGGTCGGCGAGTCCGACGCCAACCCGGTCCTCGTCTACGAGGACGGACGCGGGCTCAAGATCGTCGACGCTCGGATCATCCTCAAAAAGAAATAGTTCCGGGGACACTTTACTAAATTATTTCCGGCCCCTGCGCTTCAGCCTTCACTGATTTAGTCTGGTGTCCCCGGGATTTTCCCGGGAAAAATCGCCGGTGTGGCATGAGACTTGCCTATTAAGGGGGTGATGACTCGAAAAGGGCGGATCGTTAGCCCTTGCCCGGGGGCTCCGCCGCAAGGTTTCTTTACACCGCGAGAAAGGAGCTTACCGATGAATAAGAGCGCCGGCATTGTCGTGATCGCCGCCGTCTTCGCCCTGGCGGCCGTCGCGGCCTCAACCGCTCAGGACTCCCTCATCGTCGCCGCCGCCGAGAACGGCGACCTCGAGGCGGTCGCCCGGTTGCTCGCGGCCGACCCCAAACTCGCCGAAGCCAAGAATGCGGACGGCGACACGGCGCTCCATGCGGCGGCCGGCTGCCGGCGCGGCGAGCAGGCGGCCTTGCCGATCGTCCGGTTGCTGCTCGAGAAAGGCGCCGTGCTGGACGCCCGGAACGTCAGCCTTCAGACGCCCCTCCTCTATGCCGCCTACGCCGGCTTCCGGCAGGTCGCCGACCTTCTGATCGCCAAGGGCGCGGCCGTGCGATACCAGGACACGAACGGACGGTCGCCTCTTCACTACGCCGCGCGCGAGGGACATCCCGAGGTCGTCGAGCTCCTCCTCGGGCATGGGGGCGACCCGACCCTCAGAGACGGCCAGGGCCTGACGCCGCTCGAGTACGCCGTCTCGCGGAACAAAACCGCGGTCGTCGAAACGCTGATACGCCTGACCAAGGTCGACGCGGACTCGCCCGAAGGTTCGATGGTTCTTCACTCGGCGGCGTCCCAAGGCAACGACGCCCTGGTTTCATCCCTGCTCGAGCAGGGCGCGGACTCCGGCCGTCCCAGTCCTAACGGCGACACCTTCCT
>JAFGBC010000263.1 GCA_016933355.1 Candidatus Aminicenantota bacterium | reverse complement strand
GGGCTGGGGTTCGAGCTTGTTGTACTCGACCAGGAGCTTGAGCCACCAGTCCGGGAACTTGAGGGCCGCCCGCTTCTTCGCCTTGGCGTCGAAGACCCACATGTGGTTGTACTTGACCAGCAGGTCGTCTCCCAGCTTCCACCAGGCATCGACGACGCGATCGGCGTTGGACAGGCTGTACTCGTCCAGGAACTTGGCGAGGAGGGCCGGGTCCTTCTTGTAGAGATCCGCGGCGAAGGCGTCGATGGTCGGCGTCCGGTCGACAGCGGTCTTCTCGTACTCGAGCTGTGCGGCCCGGACGTCCTCGATGGCCTGGGCATAGACGACCTGGGTGTGGAAGTCGACGTAGTCGAACGCCCAGCGCGCCGAGTCGCGGTCGAACTCGTAATGATCCCCGATCTCGAACGAGCGCGGGATCTTCGTCATCCCGTTGTAAAGGGGCATGAAGCACGAGGTGTCCTGGGCGCCCCAGGCCAGCCAGACCAGCCCGCCGATCGGGTCGGGGAGCCAGCCCCGGCTCTGGGTCACCGTCACGTACTCGGCCCGGTTGACGCCGATGATGCGGGGCAGGCTGTATCGCCGGCCCTCGAGCTCGAAGCCGTAGGGCAGGTAGTTCGGGTTGGAGAACGGCCCGCCCTGGATGCCGCGTCCGGGCCAGTAGGGCGTCCCCTCGCACTTGTCGCGGGTCATGACCATGACGTCGTAGACCGAGAGCTTCCGGTCGGGCTTGACCGAAAAGGGCAGGTCGACGTTGAGCGTCTCGGGGCTGAATTTTTTTGAGGGCGCGACGAGGTCCAGGAAGCGCCACTGCCGGACCCGGGCGCCGCGGGTGTTGGCCGCGCTCGAGTTGTCGGGATTGTAGGCCTTGGCCCAGTGAAAGGGCTGGCCGCTCTTCGGGTCGTAGAACCCCATGTCGACGGCCAGGGAGACGACGTTGGGCGAGGCCATGAAAGAACCGGGCTTGGCGAGGTCGATGAGGCCGATCCGCGACTCGTTGGGGCAGACGGCGACTTCGTCGTCCGGCACGCGCTGCGCGCACCAAACCGCGCCCGGCTTGCCGCTCTGCGGGGTCCAGAGCGGGCCGACCGGCATGATCTCGAAATGCCAGACCTCCTTGGGGTCGGCGACAGCCAGCATCTCGCCGCTATCGGTGCCGCCGTAGCCGTGCCTTTCGGCCAGCTCGCCCATGACCTCGATCGCCTCGCGCGCGGTCGAGGCCCTCTCCATGGCGATGAGGCTCAGCATGGTGATGTCGAACTTGGCCGAAGCCGTCTGGTTCTCCATCCGCTTCCGGCAGCCGATCGTCGATTCGCCGATCGCGACCTGGCGGTCGTTCATGTAGCCGAAGCTGCCGTGGATGTAGCCGTGGGTGTGGGGAACCTGGGGAATCTCGAGGCCGGTCAGGTTGTCGATCCCGACCCGATCCCACTTGAGGCCCTTGTCGGGCGGCCAATGATCCATCTGGTCGACGTGGAAGATCTTGCGCGTCGCGCCGGCCGGGTGGTCGGCGGCCGGGACGCGGCGGAAGGTCCAGTCGCAGTGGCCGCAGTCGCAGGTGTGGGTCGTCATAACCGAGCCGTCGGTCGAGGCCAGACGGCCGACCATGATGACGGTGCAATTCTCGGGGACGTCGCCCCGGCAGTCCGGGCAGTCGGGGGCGTCCTGCCCGCTCAGGCCGAAAGCGCCGCAACAGGCCAGGACGGCCAGCAGGAACAGTCCGTTACGAAGCCAACGCGATCCGGTCATCGGGGTCCTCCTTGGGTTGGACTCAAAGGCGGAGAAGCGCGAAGCGCCCGAGAATCCTCGTGCGGATGGGAGGTCGGGACGGCTTCGCGGCGGAAACGCATGACGCTTTCCTTCTTATAAGGGAAGGCGCTCCGAATGTCAAACCCGGGGCCGGCCGGGCGGCGGGACGGACCGGCCGCCTAGTCCGACGCCAGGCGTCGCAGCCGGTCCTGAGCCGCTTTCTGGATGTTCCTGTAATCCGAAGCGCCGGCGGCGAGCGTCCTCAGGATCCTCGAGTCGTTCAGCCGTTTGATCGCCTCCCCGCGGACGGCGGGATCCAGCTCGGCGTCCAGGGCAAGGGCGGCTAGGACGTCCTGGCCGGCGATGCCCCGCACTGCGGCGGCTCGGACTTCGACCGGCGCCTCTTCGTTGCGGGCCGTCTCATCGAGCATGTCATCATCCTCGATCCGGAGGACGGCCGCGACCCGCGCCGCGACCGGCTCGCGCGCGTCCCGGGCGACTTCGGACAGCGATTCGGGGTCGGTCATTTCACCGACCTCGGCGACGCGGGCGGCCGCGCCCGCCGCCGCGGGCCGGCGCGGGCTGAGGATCCGCTGGACGACCAGGGCGGCCAGAACGGCCAGGACGACCAGCCCGACGTTCTTCAGGAGGCGCGACATGGGCGGCATCGTCCCGCGGTAGCGGCGCACAGCGTGATCGTAAGCGGGCTCGATCCTGCCCCCGCACCAGAAGCAGGGACGCGATATGCCGCCCAGACGGCAACTCGTGCATTCGACCCTCCCGCAGCGCGTGCAGATGACGCCGCTGTAGAGCGTCGGGAGCTGAGAGTGATCGCCCTCGTAGACGATGAAGCCCTCGCGGGCGATGTCGACGACGCGCAACGGCTTCTTGCACCGGGAACAACTGACCCCCACGCGGCCCTCCGTTCGTGCCCGATTCCTAACCTCGGGGCCCGGCTCCGCGTCCGCCCGGGCGGCGCCCGGCCCGAGTCTATTTGTACGCCATTTCGGCGGCGACATCAAGACCGGAAGCGCCGGCCCGGCTCGTTCCAGCCGCCGGGACCGGCGGCGCGGGGACGCCCTATCGGCCGGGGATGGAGTTGTTGTAGAATGGCCGCGATGTCCTTGAGAAGGAGCCAGCCGTGATCGAAATCGACCGCGTCTCCAAGAGTTACAATAAGGGCAAGGTCAAGGCGGTCGACGACTTGAGCCTGGTCGTGCGCCCCGGCGAGATTTTTGGCTTCCTCGGCCCCAACGGCGCCGGGAAGACGACGACGATCAAGATGATCGTCGGCCTGCTGCGGCCCGAGGCCGGGACGATCCGAGTCGAAGGATTCGACGTCCGCCGCGACGGCCTCAAATCTAAGGCGGTCACGAGCTATGTCCCGGACTACCCCTCGATCTACGAGCGGCTGACCGGGCTCGAGTACCTGAACTTCATCGGCGACGTCTACGGCGTCCCCCGCTCCGAGCGGCTGGAACGGATCGAGAAATGGCTCGACATCTTCGAGCTGGCCGCGGCCGTCGCCAACCCGATCCAGAGCTACTCCCACGGCATGAAGCAGAAGATCGTGCTGACGGCGGCGCTCCTCCCCGCCCCGCGCGTCATGATCCTGGACGAGCCCCTCGTCGGTCTCGACCCGAGGGCCGCCCATCACCTCAAGGAGATGTTCCGCGAGCACTGCGGCCAGGGCAAGACCCTCTTCTTCTCGACCCACATCATGGAGGTCGCCGAGAAGCTCTGCGACCGGATCGGGATCATCGACCGCGGCCGGCTCGTCGCCTGCGGGACGCTGGAGGAGCTCCAGCGGATCGACCGGGACAACCAGACTCTCGAGAAGATCTTCCTGGAGCTCACCGACAAATGAGCCGGCTGGGGTCCCTGATCCGGGTCGGCCTCAAGTCCAACTTCGGGCTGGCCGTCCTCCGCCATCGGTTGCTCGTGGAGAAGAAGGACCGCTGGCTCGTCCCGCTCATCGGGCTGGCGGTCGTGGGGTTGCTGCCGGCGCTCTACGGTTATGTCCTGGGCCTCAAGCTCGCCTTTACGGTCCTCCAGCCGCTCGGCCAGGAACGGGCGATCCTGACCTTGGGCATCCTGGCCGGCCAGCT
>JAFGBC010000262.1 GCA_016933355.1 Candidatus Aminicenantota bacterium | reverse complement strand
TGGCACCCGCGGAGCTCGCTTCTCGACCACTTCCTCCACCCGGATACGACGTTGGAGAGCTTCCAGCGGATCGATTACGGTGAGCGGGGCGACTTCGTGACCCAGCCCTACGCCTGGGAGATGGTGGAGGGGGGGGTGGTGCTGTCCCGCCGCGGCTGGGTCTGGGCGGACGAGGAGCGGATCCCGGTGCTGGTTACGAAACGGGTCATCCCGGAGGAGCGGGGGATCCGGATCGCCTACCGGATCGAGAACGCTTCGGACCGGACCCTCACGGCCCTGTTCGCGTCCGAGACGAACCTCTCCCTGTTTCCGTTCGAGTTCGAGGTCCAGGGCGGCCGGGCCGTTTTTCTGAAGCGCCTGGTCTGGGAGGCTTCCGCCCCGGACGCCCTCTGGCACTTTCCGCTCCGGACGCTGTCCCAGTCCGAGAGCGGGTATGATATAATCCATCAGGGCATCTGCCTCGTTCCCCTCTGGCGCCTGAGCCTGAGTCCCGGCCGCGCCGCAGAGAGGGAGATTCGCCTTGAGGATGCCCAAAACCGTTAGCTTATGCCCGAGGAGGTCGTGACGTTCGATGGCCATCGCGCCTGAAAGAATCCTTACTATGATCCTCTGCGGCGGGAAAGGGGAGAGGCTCTACCCCCTGACCCGCGACCGGGCCAAGCCCTCCGTCCCCTTCCTGGGCAGCTACCGGATCATCGATTTCAGCCTTTCGAACAGCCTCAACTCGGGCCTGCACAAGATCGCCCTGCTGACCCAGTACAAGTCGCTGTCGCTCGAGCGCCATATCCTCAACGGCTGGAACATCTTCCACCCCGAGACCAAGGGCTACGTCATCTCGCTGCCCGCCCAGGGCCGCGTCGCCGACCATTGGTACGAGGGGACGGCCGACGCCGTCTTCCAGAACATCTATTCGATCCAGCGGGAAAACCCCGAGGCCGTGCTCGTCCTGTCCGGGGACCACATCTACAAAGCGGACTACCGGCCGATCATCGTATTCTACGGCGAAAGCCAGGCGGACGCCGTCGTCCTGGCCAAGCTCAAACCGCGGGCCGAGGCCAGCCGTTTCGGCGTGATCGACGTCGACGAGGAGAACCGGATCAAACGTTTCATCGAGAAACCCAAGAATCCGCCCGGCATGCCCCGCGACCCGGAGACGACGCTGATCTCGATGGGCGTCTATCTTTTCCGGACCCACGTCCTGATCAAGGCCCTGATCCGGGACGCCAAGGACCCCTCGTCCAACCACGACTTCGGGAAAGACATCCTGCCGAGGCTGATCGAGGACAGCCGGGTGTTCGCCTACCCCTTCGAAAACTACTGGGAGGACATCGGGACGATCGACGCCTACTACAAGGCTAACATGCTTTTCCTGAGCCCGGCCCCCCCCCTGGTTGTGAACGACGCGGCCTGGCCGATCCGGACCTACAAGCCCCAGTTCCCCCCCACCTTCATCGGCAAGGGGACCATCCGGAACTCGATCGTCTCCTCGGGCTGCCTGATCAAGGACGCCCATCTCCACGACGCCATTCTCTCGCCGGGCGTCAAGGTCGGCGAGGGGGCGCGCGTCGAGGGCGCCATCCTGTTCGAGGGCGCCGAGGTCGGTCCCAAGGCCAGAGTCCAGAATGCCGTCGTCGACAAGTTCTGCCGGATCCCGGCCGGCTTCGTCCTCGGCGCCGACGAAAAGGAGGATAGCCGCTATTTCAAGCTCAGCGCCGGCCGGGTCCGGGTCGTGCCCAAAGGCTGGAAGCTTGAATGATCGAGACGCAAGGGCTCTATCTCGGGGACGTTGAGCGGGATGCGCCCAAGGAGCTCGTCCTCCTCTCCATCATCGCCCAGAGCTACTTTCAGCCCTTCTCCCTGCAGGACAACCTCCTGGTCATCCTGACGGCGTTGACTTCGGGGTCGGGCGTGGGGTTCAACCGGGCCATGCTCTTCCTGGCCGAGGGCGGGCGCCTCAAGGGCGAGATGTGGCTGGGGCCGGCTACCCAGGAGGAGGCCCGCTCGATCTGGGAAATTCTCTCGACGCCCGGCATCGGCTACGTTGAGATCGTCGAGCATAACCGGGCGCTGCTCAGCCGGGCGGGCGGAACCCTGAGCGAGCGGATCAAGGGGCTGTCCTATCCGCTGGGCGAAAAGAGCCTGAGCATCCCTTCGCGGGCCGTCGAGCGGCGCGAGATCGTCCACGTCCGCGACGCCCGCAGCGAGCCCGCGGTCGAAAGCCGCTTCTTGGAGGTCATCGACGTCGAGGCCTTCCTGTGCATTCCGCTCGTCGTCCACGATGAGCCGCTGGGCGAGATCATCGTCGACAACGCCTTCACCCGGGCGCCGATCACGGAGAAGGACATCAAACTGGCCTCGATGTGCGGCCTGATCGCCGGAAACTACATCTACACGGGCGCGATCCATAAGAAGATGCTCGAGATGGAGAAATTCGCCGCCATGGGCGAGATGGCGTCCTACATCACCCATCAGCTTCGGAATCCGCTGGTGACGATCGGCGGTTTCGCCGACCAGCTCCTCCGTTACGAAGGCGGAGAGGACCGCCGCAAGTCGCGGCGCAACCTGGAGATCATCCGGGCCGAGACTCGGCGTCTCGAGGACATCGTCTACAAGCTGGGCCATCTCCTCAAGCTCGAGCAGAAGCCCCCGGCCGCCTTCGACCCGGGCCCGGTCCTGAAAGACGCCCTCGCCGACCCGGCGTTCAGGGCCAAGAGCAAGGGGCGCCGGATCAAAATCCGGCTGACGGAGCCGATGCCGCGGGTGATGGGCTATCCGTCCCAGGTCGGCGAGGCCGTCCGCAACCTTCTGGACAACGCCCTGGACGCGACGCCCGAGGGCGCGACGATCTACGTCCAGGCGACGAACGCCGACCCGCGCTGGTTCATCGTCAAGATCAAGGACACCGGCCGCGGCATCGCGGACAAGGACCGGGAACGCCTGTTCCTGCCCTTCTTCACGACCAAGGAGAACGGCGTCGGGCTCGGCCTCCATTTCGTCAAGCGGATCATGGAGTCGTGCGGCGGCGGAATCGAGGTCCGCAGCCGTCCGGGCAAGGGCACCGAATTCCGGCTGAGCTTCATCAAAGAGGAAAGGGGAACGGATCAATGACACAGCCCAAGAAAAAGCGGATTCTGCTGGTCGAGGACGAGGAGAACCTCCGGCTGCTCTACCAGGAGGAGCTGGATAAGGACGGCTATGACGTCACGGCGGCCGGCGACGCCGACGAGGCGCTGGCCGCCTTGCGCGGCGGCGGCTTCGACCTGATCATCACCGATATCCGGATGCCGGGCAAGGACGGGATCGAGCTCATCACCCAGATCATGGGCCAGCGCCGGGACATCCCGATCATCATCAACTCCGCCTACCAGAGCTATAAGGACGATTTCATGACCTGGGCGGCCGACGCCTACGTCGTCAAGTCCTCGAGCCTGGATGAGCTCAAGTCCAGGGTCAAAGAGCTCCTCGGATCCTGATCATGCCGCAGCTCAGGAAGGACATCATAAGCGGACGCTGGGTCATCGTGGCCGCCGAGAGGAGCAAGCGGCCCGACGACTTCCGTCCAGCCCAGGCCGCCGAGGCCAAGCCGGCCGAGGCCAGGGGATTCTGCCCGTTTTGCGTCGGGAACGAATCCAAGACGCCGCCCGAGGTTTATGCGTTGCGGGCGGAAGGGACCAAGCCGGACGAGCCGGGCTGGCGCGTTCGCGTCGTCCCCAACAAGTTTCCGGCCCTGAACCGGGGTCCGGCGCCGGCTCGTCAGACGGCGGGTCTCCTGACCTGGATGGAGGGGGTCGGCGTCCACGAAGTCGTCATCGAGAACCCCGACCACGACCTCGAGCTGGCCGACCTCGACGCCGGACACATCCGGGCCGTGCTCAAGGTTTTTCAGGACCGGATCGGTTCGATCGAGGAGGAGCTCCACTACCGCTACGTCCAGGTCTTCAAGAACAAGGGCAAGGAAGCGGGCGCCTCGCTCAGCCATCCCCATTCCCAGATCGTAGCGACGCCGATCGTCCCCAAGCGGGTCAAAGAGGAAATCTACGGCGCCGGGCGGCTGTTCCGCCATTCCAAGGAATGCGTCTTCTGCCGAATCATCCGCGAGGAGACCGCGGCCAAGGAGCGGCTGGTCTACCGCAACGATCATGTCTTGGTTAAAGTCCCGTTCGCGGGCCGCTTTCCGTTCGAGATGCGCGTCGTTCCCCTGCGCCACGAAGCCTATTTCAGCCGGGTCCGCGAAGAAGAGCTGGACGGGCTGGCCGACGCCCTCAAGACGGCCCTGACCCGGCTCAAGACCGTCCTGGCCGATCCCCCCTTCAACCTGATCATCCATCAAGCCCCGAACCCGGCGGGCAAGAATCATACCGAAGTCGACGTCGAGAAGGCCTATCACTGGCACATCGAGATCCTTCCCGTCCTGACCCGCGTCGCCGGTTTCGAGTGGGGGACGGGCTTCTATATCAACCCGGTCGCTCCCGAAACGGCGGCGCAATTCCTGCGCGTGGGCGGATCGGGTTCCGTCGGCTAGGCGTCCGCCATGACGCCGATATCCGTGGCCGTCGTCGGCGGGGGCGCCGCCGGCTTGGCCGCGGCGGTCGGCGCGGCCAGGGCGGGAGCGCACGTTTCGATCTGCGAACGAATGCCCGGGCTCGGGCGCAAGCTCCTGGCTACGGGGGGCGGACGCTGCAACCTCCTCAACGAGAGGCTCGAATCCTCCGCGTTCACGCCGGAAGGCCGGGACCTCGTCCGCGCGGTCTTCGATCGGTTCGGTAAAGACGCGATCCGCTCTCTCCTGGAGGGCTTGGGCTTGGCTTTGACGTCCGAGGCCGACAGGATTTTCCCGGCCACCCAGCAGGCGGCGTCGGTGCTGAAAGCGTTCGAAATCGAGCTGAGGCGGCTCGCCGTCGATATCCGCACGACCTGGGACGTCCGTAGGCTCGGCTGGAAAGAGGGGCGGTTCGTCCTGGAAGCCCGGGGCGGCGGCGTCCTTTGCGCGGAGCGCGTCGTCCTGGCCGGAGGCGGAAAATCCTATCCGGCGTTCGGCGCGGACGGCAACGCCTACGGCCTTGCCGGGGCCTTCGGCCACGGGCTCGTCGAGCCCGTCCCGAGCGCGGTTCCGGTCGTCGTCAAGGACAGGCTCTGTCATCTTCTGCAGGGCCAGAAGATCAGGGGGCGGGCCGCGAGCTTCGTCGGCGGACGGCAAGTCGAGGAGGCGGAGGGAGAGATTCTCTTTACGGCCTACGGCTTGTCCGGGACCGCCGTGTTGGACGTCAGCGAAAGCCTGTCCCGGGCGCTGAACCGGGAACGGTGCGGTCCGGCCGAGCTCGCGCTCGACCTTCTGCCCCGTTTCAGCCGGGAGGACTTGACCGCAGAGCTGGGACGCCGGCGGGCGCTGGGCTGGAAGGACCGAGAGCTGACGACGGGCTTGCTTCCCGAAAAGTTCGGAGCGGCGGTCGAATCCTGGGTCGGGAGCGCACCCGGCGCGGAAGGCCTGGCCGGGAAAATGAAAGACCTTCGCTTCAAGGTTGCGGGAACCCGCGGCTGGAACGAGGCCGAGTTCACGAGCGGCGGCATCCCCGTCGGCGAGGTCGACCCGGGCCGCCTCGAATCCAGGCTGCGCACAGGGCTCTTTCTGGCCGGAGAAATCCTCGACGTCCAGGGACGGCGAGGAGGCTTCAATCTGAGTTGGGCGTGGGCTTCGGGCTGGCTGGCGGGACGAGGCGGGATGCCGTGACGAACGGGAAATCCCGGCCGACGGAAGTCAGGACGACGGGAGGAGGCTGCAGAGATGACTCTTGATGGAAAGATCAAGACGACCCTGGCGATCTGCTTTTTATCTCTGGCCGCGTCGGCCGTATCGTTCGGACAGGACCCGCCGGGCGCTCCCGAATACGAGGCGATCTCCCTGCTCGGGCGGAAGCTCGTCTCCCCGACCGCCGCGGGCGCGGCGATCGATCTTTACCGCAAGGCCCTTGCGGATTTCGATCGCAATCCCAACGAAGCGAACACCGTCTGGCTCGGTCGCCGCGCGGCGTATCTCGGGCTCTATCGGGAAGCCGTTCGGGTCTACAGCGAAGGTCTGGATCGCTTCCCGCAATCCTTCCGCCTCCTGCGCCACCGCGGCCACCGCTATATCACACTGCGTCTTTTCGACCGGGCCGCGGCCGACCTGAAGAGAGCGGCCGAGCTTGCGGATTCCGCCCCGCTGGAGGTCGAACCCGACGGCATTCCCAACCGCGCCCGCAAGCCTCTCTCCAACACCCAGTTCAACATCTGGTATCATCTCGGCCTGGCACATTTTCTTCAGGGAAATTTCGCCGCGGCCGTGGACGCCTACCGAGAATGCCTGAAGTGGTCCAAAAACGACGACTTGCTGACGGCGACGACGGACTGGCTCTATATGAGCCTGCGCCGTCTGGGCCGGGACGAGGAAGCGGCTCAAGT
>JAFGBC010000261.1 GCA_016933355.1 Candidatus Aminicenantota bacterium | reverse complement strand
TTGGTCACGCCCAGGATGTGCCCGATATAGCTCTTCTCGACCTCTTTGAGCGAGACGAGGTCCTTGGGAAAGGCCTTCCGCTCGGCCGGCTCGAAGGGGAGGTTCTCCTTCTGGACGACGTCGCCCTTGGCCAGAATGACGGCCCGGGTCAGGGCGTTCTCCAGCTCGCGGACGTTCCCCTTCCAGGGAAATTCGACCAGGAACTTCATGACCTCGGGCGGCACCTTGCGGACGTTCTTGCGGATCTCGCGGTTGATCTTCTCGAGGAGATAGGCGACCAGGTCGGGGATGTCCTCCCGCCGCTCGCGAAGCGAAGGCAGGTGGATCTCGACGACCTTGAGCCGGTA
Organism: Candidatus Aminicenantota bacterium; assembly: GCA_016933355.1. Taxonomy (GTDB): domain Bacteria; phylum Acidobacteriota; class Aminicenantia; order Aminicenantales; family JAFGBC01; genus JAFGBC01. The sequence continues at coordinate 2,321 of JAFGBC010000261.1, read as the reverse complement.
GTAAAGATCCTCCCGGAAGCGGCCCTTCTCGATCAGCCCGGACAGGCTCTGGTTCGTGGCCGCGATGATCCGGGCCTCGGTCTTGAGGACCTTCTCGCCGCCGACCTTCATGAAGTCCCGCGTCTCGATCACCCGCAGCAGCTTCGACTGGAGGTTCGGCGAGACGTCGCCGATCTCGTCCAGGAACAGCGTCCCCTTGCCCGAGATCTCGAACTTGCCCCGGGTCTCGACGACCGCGTCCGTGAACGCCCCCTTGACGTGGCCGAAGAGCTCGGACTCGAGGAGCGTGTCCGAGATGGCCGAGCAGTTGATGACGATGAACGGCTCGTCCCGGAAGGCGCTGTTGTAATGGATGGCCTTGGCGACGAGCTCCTTGCCCGTCCCGCTCTCGCCCTGGATCAGGACGTTGGTCCGGGTGTTGGCGACCGAGCCGATGAGCTTGAAGACCTCGCGCATCGGGGCCGAGCGGCCGATCAGGTTGTCGATCGTGTACTCCTTTTGCCTCTCTTCGACCAGGAGGTGGACTTTGTCCTCGAGCGAGCGGACCTGGAAGGCCTTGGCGATGGCCAGGTCGAGCTCCATGAAATCGAGCGGCTTGACCAGGTACTCGAAAGCCCCGGCCTTGATGGCTTCGACCGTCGTCTTCATGTCGTCGTAAGCCGTCATGACCAGGACGAGCGTTTTCTTGGACCGCGCCTTGATCTCGCGCAGGACCTCGAGGCCGTTGCGATCCGGGAGGCGGATGTCGAGGATGACCAGCTCGGGCTGGGCCTCGGCCTGACGGGCCAGGCCGTCCTCGCCGGTCGCCGCCGTGTGCACGTCGTAGCCCTGCTTGGCCAGGTGGGAGCTCAGCGTCCGCCCGACCAGGCTGTCGTCCTCGATGACCAGGACCGTCTTCATGAACCCTCCTCGCAGGGAAGGGCGATCTGGAAGCAGCTCCCTCGTCCCCGCTTTTTGACGACCTTGATGACGCCGCCGTGCTGCTCGACGATCTTCCGGGCGTTGGCCAGCCCGAGGCCGAACCCGGTCGACTTGGTCGAGAAGAACGGCTCGAAGATGTTGTCCCAATCCTTCTCGGGAATGCCGCAACCGTCGTCGCCGACCCTGGCCAGGAGGCAGGGCCGCCCGTCGAGCCGGCCGCGCGTCAGCGCGACCCGGATCTCGCCGCCCGGCTCGACGGCCTCGAGCGCGTTGCGCAGGACGTTGAGGAAGACCTGACGCATCTTGTCGCCGTCGACGGAGATGGGCGGCAGGTCGCGGCCGACCGCCTTGCGCAGGACGACACCCTTGGCCTGGAACGGCTCGCGGAGGACTTTGAGGGATTCGTCCAGGACCGTCTCCAGGGCGAAGCGCTCGCGCATCAGCGCCGAAGCCCGGGTGAAGCCCAGCAGCTCCTTGATGAACGTCTCGATCTGTCCGATCCCCTCCTGGGCGATGGCGACGTGCTCCTTCTCGTAGGGGTCGAGCCGCTCGCTCTCCTCGATCTTCTGGATGTTGAGCTTGACCGAGGTCAGGGGGTTGCGGATCTCGTGGGCGATCGTGGCCGCCAGCCGCCCGATCGACGCCAGCTTCTCGGCCTGAACGAGCTGGCGGTGGACGGCCTCCATCCGCTCCCGGGCCTCGAGCAGCCGCGCGCTCATCTCGTTGAAGCTTCGGGCCAGCTCGCCGATCTCGTCCCGCGAGGCGATCGCGATCCGGTGCCGGAAATCCCCCTGCGAAACGCGGACGGTGCCGGCGACCAGCTTCTGGAGGGGCTGCGTCACGCGGCGGGCGAGGAACGTCGCGGCCGCCAGGCCGACCAGGAAGCCGGCGACGCCGATCAGGATCAGGACGAGCCGGGTGCGGCGGACCTCGCGCTCCATGTCTTCCAGGGACCGGCCGATCTTGATCGAGCCCCACTTGGTCGCGACGCCGGGAGCGAAGACGGGGCGCTCGACCTCGAGCACGTCCTGGAGACCGTCCTCGGTCCGGAGCGCCCGCGTCTGTATCGCGTATTCGCCCTCGGCCACGTCGTCGGCGAGGCCCGAGCGGTCGTAGACCTCGGGATGGGTCTGGATCGAGGCGTTGGCGGCCAGCGGCTTCCCGGAGCGGTCAAAAATGACGCAGTAGACGAGGCCCCGCTCGATCTCTTGGTCGATCGTCTGCTGCATGGCGTCCGTGTCCCAAGTCGTCAGCGACCGCAGGTTGAGGGAAGCCAGATACTCCGCCGTCAGCAGGGCCTGGTCCTTGGTCTGGTCGAGGATCGTCCCCACCTCCCGCTTCTCGATGACGAAGAGGACCGAGGCGACCAGGACGGTCAGCAGGGCGGTGATCCAGGCCGC
>JAFGBC010000260.1 GCA_016933355.1 Candidatus Aminicenantota bacterium | reverse complement strand
GGCTTGCGCGTGGCCATCATGGCCAGTCCCAGCTCGTCGGCGCGGTTGATGACGTCCTGGTCCCGGACCGATCCCAGCGGATAGACGATGCCGGTGATCCCGTGCTTGGCGGCGAGTTCGACGACGTCGGGGAACGGCATGAAGGCGTCCGAAGCCATGACCGTCCCTTCGGGCCCGTAGCCGCGCCTCGAGATCCTGACGGCGTCCTCGGCCGAGTCGATCCGCGAGCGCTGTCCCGACCCGATGCCGTGGACTCTGTCCTCCCTCCCGATGACGATGGCGTTGGACCTCGTGAAACAGGCGACGGTCCAGGCGAACAGGGCCGCCCGCACCTCCTCCGAGGTCGGCTTCCTCTTGGAGACGACATCGACGAATTCGGGCGAGACGATCCGTGAATCGAATCTCTTCTGGACGAGGAGCCCGCCCACGACCCGCTTGAACTCGAGGCCGCTGTCGACGACGGGGTCCGTCAGGGGCGCCGTCATCCTCACCGCGCGCAGCACCTTGCGCGTCGCCAGGATCTCGAGGGCTTCAGCCGCAAACGCCGGGGCGTAGACGACCTCGATGTTCCGGGCGCTTTCGACCAGCTTGCGGGCCAGGCCGGCGCCGACCTCCCGGTTGAAGACGTCGACGCTCCCGAAGTTCGATAGCGGATCGCAGCCCCAGGCCCGGTCGAAGGCGTCCTCGGCGCCGTCGCCGGCGGCGACGCCCGACGGCATTTCGTGCTTGATGATGACGCACAAGCCGCGGCCTCCCGTGACCGCGCTCAGCTTGCGGATGATTCTCTGTCCGAGGTCCATGTCCCCGACGTTGATATAGCTGAGTCCTTTCGTCCCTTCCTGGAGGACTTCAATCGCCGCCATGGTCGGCCCCGAGGCGCTCTCCTCGGCGTAGAAGGCAGCCGGGACGCCTGGGTTCTCGCCGTAGCGCATGGAGATTTTTTTCGTGAAGAGGCCCTCGCCGACGGCCAGGCTGTCCGGGAACTCTTCCTGGACCTTCGTCGAATACTGCTGGCGGGCGGTCTTTTCGGGTGCGCTCATCGGATCAATCCTTTCTCTCGTGGCGGTTGACGATGGCCGCGGCGACCGATCCGTAGCCGTCGTCACCGGCGACGGCCGCGGCGGCTGCGACCCGGAAATCGGCGGAGCCCGGAACCGGAGCGAGCGCGTCATAAAGAGCGCCGGCCAAGCCTTCGGGATCGTCGGCGCGGAGCTCGACTTCGGTCGGCGGACCGTCCCAGGTCGGGAGCGGGGTCCGGTTCGGCCCGGCGTAGGTCGCGATCATCCGACCTCGCCCCGGGTCGAGGGGCAGATCGTAGACGAACCGAGACGCGGCCCCGTCCTCCGCGCGCCGGACGATATGGAAGGCGGCGCCGCCCTCAGCCCGGAGGCAGCCGCTGATACGAGGCGTGTAGATCGGGGCATCCGGCTCGTACTCCCAGCCGGAGAGAGCCCGGACCAGGAACTCCCCCGACGTCTCGCCCGGAACGGCTCGGCCGGCGCAATCCTCGGTCTGGCGTCCGTTCGAGACGGCGATCCCGCCCGCGAAGAAGAGCGCCGCCGGATAGACGAGGAGCTCCGGATTCCCCGTTTTGAGGACGTCCTCGTCGGTCGGCTTGGTCCAAATGCCCGAGCCCTGGCGCACGAGCGCCCGAGCCTGGCTCGAGGGCGAGCGGCCGGTGACCGCGTAGAGCGCGGCCGGCCGGCCCGACGGCGTCCGCCCTAATACGATGAGGCGCCCCGGATATTCCATGGCGGCGATACGTTCGAATCCTGTGGTCATCGTGCCTCCAGCTCTGAGGTATTGACTCTTTTTGATATCACATCCCCGGACGGGACTCAAGCCCGGGAGGGCGCGCGGGCCGCCGGTTTGACTTGTCCCCCGCCGGACGGTATCATGGGGCGGCTCACTCTGGAGGGGCGCTCCCTTAACCCTCTCGAACGAGGCTGATGATGAACAGAAACGTCGAATATCCCGAGATCATGTTCCGCGACCCGGAGTTTCTGGAGTCGCTCGAAGGTCGCACGCTGAGGATCCTGAGCGAATATTTGGGCCCGATGTCCAAGCTGGAGCGGACCAAAATCAACAGCACGATCCTGTTCCTCGGCTCGTCCAAGGCCGACCCGTCCAACAGCGGGTCGCTCCTGACCCGCTATTATTGGGAAGCCGAGGACCTGGCCTTCCGCCTCGCCAAATGGGCGATCGGCCTCAAACCGAAGGTCCGGGGCAAGGATTTCGTCATCTGCACCGGCTCCGGGCCGGGGATCATGGAGGCCGCCAACCGCGGGGCGGCTCGGGCCGGGGCCAAGACGATCGGGATGAACATCTCCCTTCCCCAGCCCCAACCGCCCAACCCCTACATCACGCCCGACTTGAGCTTCACCTTCCATTATTTCTTCATGCGCAAATTCTGGCTCGCCTACAAGGCCAAGGCCGTCCTGGCCTTCCCGGGCGGGTTCGGTACGCTCGACGAGTTCTTCGAGATCCTGACCTTGATCCAGACGAGCAAAATCTCGAAGCGCGAGTTGATCCTCGTCCTCTACGGAAAGGATTACTGGCGCGAGGTCCTGAATCTCGACGCCCTCGTCGCGAATAAAGCGGTCAGCGCCGCGGACCTCGCCCTCTTCAGCTATTGCAATTCGGTCGACGAGGCCTATGCGCTCCTAACCCAGAGGCTCGAAGAGTCTCTCTAGCGCCCGGCCTCGCCCGGCGACTGGGGGTTGCTCTTGAGGCCCAGCGCGAAAAGCGCCGCCGTTCCGCCGCTCCCGGAGAAGTAGACCATCCCGTCGGCGACCGCGACCTGCGTCGTCCCCTCGGCCTTCTGGCCGAGGGGATAGCGGAAGAGGACCTTCCCGGTGCCCTGGTTCAGGGCGTACATGTTCGTGTCGGACAGGCAATAGACGACGCCGTTGGCCACGGTCGGGGTAAAGATATCGTCGTAGCCCTGGTATTTCCAGACTTGGGAGCCGTTTTTGACCCGGTAGGCGTAGAGATAAGGGTCGGTCGGGACATAGACGATGTTCTTGGCTGTGTCGCAGGCGATGCCGCCGGTCACGCTCGAGGTCGTCAGGGTCTTCTGCCAGACGACCTGGGGAGAGCCGAGGTTGTAGGCGGCCAGGATCGCCTTGATCTCCCGCGAGAATCCGAAGCTGTTGACATAGACGACGAGGAGCTTGTCGTTGCAGATGGCGAAGCGCTCGATCCGGAAGAATTCGTCCGAGGTCGGCGGCGTGTAATACATCTCGATCTTCTTGGTCCCGGCCCGGATCCTGGCCACTTTTTCGATGTCGTGGTAGCCGACCTTGACCAGGGCCGTGGCGAAGATCCAGGGATTTTTAAGGAGGACCGTGTGGCCTTTGAAAGGGATCCCCCCCATGGTCTGACCCTTGTACCAGAGGATCTTGCCCGTCTTGCGGCTCAGCGCATAGAGCTTGCCGTCCTGGTAGGACCCGGTTACGATGTAAACGGTGTTGCGTGCTTCATCGACGGCCGGGACGGTGTTCGTCGCGTTCGCGAGGTCGAAGGCGATCGGCGCCTGCCAGACCTTCTGTCCCGTGGTCGCTTTGATCTTGTAAAGGGTGTAAGGATTCGTCCCGCCGAGCCAGAGCAGGCTGCCGTCCGTACAGGCGACGGGTTGGGGCGCGTTTCCGGAGACCGGAATATCCGACTGCCAGAGAAAATCGCCCGACTTCGCGTTATAGGCCGTCAGGCTCCGCCCTAAAGCCGTCGTGATCAGTCGCCCCCTGGAGATAACGGGCACGCCATAGATGGTCGGGGACCAGTAGCCGTCGCTCATGCTCCAGTGGAGCTTAAGCGTCCGGACGTTCTTGGCCGAGACCGTCTTTTCGGATTTCGCAAAGCTCGTCATCTGGTCGTCGTAGCCGAAGTGCGGCCAGTCATCCGCCCTCAGGCCGGGGGTGAACGCCAGGACCAGAACGCCGCAAAGCCATCCCGCGAGGATCGCAGGGAATCGAACCTTCATCGTACTCCTCCTGACAAGACCGATAGCGCCTTGGCGATTCGGCCTCCTCTCCCCGCTCAATGAGGCTTTATATAATAGAAGGGAGGAAGGCGTCAACCTTTTTCTGGAGCGCTTCTTCGATCGCCCTTGTCTGGATCCGAGCATTGCCGATATAATGGCTGTCCGATGACGCGCGCACGATCCCGGCGCCCCTTGTCCTCCGTCGTCCGCCGGCCCGCACAGGCTCTTCTCATCCTTGCCCTCTTGAACGGAGCGGGTTGCACTCGGATCCGGTCCGACCTGACCGAACCGCGCGGCCCCGGCGG
>JAFGBC010000259.1 GCA_016933355.1 Candidatus Aminicenantota bacterium | reverse complement strand
GGATTACAAAGCGGTTGACGACGATCCGGTCGTCGTCGAGCTCGAACGCGGATTCGACGCCCGCAATCAGGATTTCGCTTCCGAAGAGGCCAACCCGGCCCTCCCCGCTCGACAACGTCCCTCGCTGGTCCTTATCTTCGGACCGGTATCCGAGCGACAGCTCGATGGCCCGGAAGTCGGCCGTGAAGGACCGCGCGCGGCCTTCGACGACCGCTTCGCCTTCCAGCAGAGCGAAGCGGTCGATCCGAAAGGAGAACGGCTTTCGAACGGCGCGGGGCTCTTCGGAAGCGCCGACGGCCGGCACGCGAGGGCGCGTTTTCTCCCGGGCCGCGATTTCGATGCGGGGGCGGACGACGCGCAGGTCCTGAACGTGGAAAGGGCCTCTGACGAGCCCCGCCCAGGCCAGGTCGAGCGAGATCTCGGCGGCCGTGAAGGATCGGACGGGGAGCGGCCCCTCCCCGACCGCCTGGACGCGGACGTCATGGAGCGAGACGGACAGACCCGCCAGCCGGAGGCGGGATCGGCCGACCTCGAGCGAGAGCCCGTAATCCGCGCGGAGCTTGCGGTCCGCCATCCCGATCAGGCGGCGCTTGATCCAGCCCGTGTCGGCGATGAGGATCAGGGCGACGACCAGGGCGGAGAGCGTCCCGAGGATCATCGCCGTTCGGCGCAGCCGCCGTTTCCAGACGGGAAGCATGCTCGTCACCCGGCTCTAGTCTAACCAATCAAGCCGGAAATTGCATCCGGCCGTTCGCGACGAAGGGCGGCGACGCCGAACGGCTCAATCGCATCAGCCGCCGGTCGAGATCGAGACGCTGGTGCCGCCGCTCCCGAAGCGCGGGTTGACGACGTTGCTCCGGACCGAGCCGAACGTCAGGCTGAGCCCGACCGAAAAGTAGTAATCGTAATCCGTCGCCAGCTGCTTGCGGCGCAGGATGACCTCCTCGAACGAAGCGCCCCCCTTGGCCAGGTTGAGCTGGTCCCGGATCCGGGAGCCGCCGCCGTCGAGGTTGACGGAGAGGCCTTTGAAGAGCCGGACCGAGAGCTCGCCGTCGAGCTCGAGCCGGTTTTTCCCGAAGTCGTGGAGGTAGTGCGACCCTTCGAGCGAGACGCTCATCGTGCCCCAGCCGCGGTTGAGCTCGAGGGCGACCTCCAGCTCCTGGCTCAGCAGGTTCTCCCGCGTCTTGTCGAAGATCGTCTCCTCGTCGTAGCGGACGAGGTCGAACCCGACCGTGTACAGGAAGCGGAGCTGGCGCTTGGTGCATTCCGCATACGGGAAAAGGTCGAATTCGACGGCCGGAGCGACCCGGACGTAGACGTCGTGATTGCTGTAGGTCGAGGAATAGACTTGGAGGAAGCCGCCGACCGACCAGTGGTCGTTGAGGCTGCGGACGACCGTGCCCTGGAACGACCGGCTTTCGGACGCGCTCTCGATCTCCTGGCCTTCGAATTTGTAAACGCTCTTGGAGGAGCTTCCGCCGAGCCCGAGCCGGATTTTCCAGTCCGGGGTCGTCCGGTTGGCCGCCAGGGAGGCGGAGAGCGAGCGCGAGGTGTAGGTCTCCTCGCCCATGAAGAAGCCGTCCGCGCTCAGGCTGAACACCCAGAAATTCCAGGGGTCGGCGACGGCGGTCGGCTTGACCTTATCCAGGAGCGAGATGTCGACGCGCTTGGCGACGGGGGTTTTGCCGACGTAGCGCATCAGGCCCAGCTTGAGCGTCCGGTTCAGGACGGCCGACCGGTCTTCGGTCATCGGCAAGGGAGGCGGGGGGACGCGGATCGTCTCGTCGTCGCCCAGAAACTCCTTCTGTCCCCGGAAGGCGAGAGTTTCGACCGTCGTCCCGGCCGGCCCCGGCGCGGAGGCGAGCGTGACGACGATCTGGGCGTCGGCGGCCGCGGCGACCCATTCGACGAAGGCGATCCCTTTCTGGAGGGCGGCGACGTCGGCGCCGGGGGCGTCGATGAAGACGCGGGGCGGCGTCTGGATCTTGAAGCCGGTGGCGGCCTGAACCAGGGTCGCGTCGGGCCCGTCGACGGGCGCCGCCGCAAGGCCTGCGGCCAGGGCGAGCAGGGCCAGCCCGAGGGCGGCCGGCCGGCTCGCGAGAGTCCGGGTCCGTGTCCGTTGGCAGGGCGGAGCAGTCGCTGGTTTCATCGGCATCATCCTCAATTGCTGATCGAGATCGACGTCCCGCCGCTCCCGACCGTCCCGAAGCGGGGATTGACGACGTTGGTGAAGACCGAGCCGAACGTGAAGCTCAGCCCGACCGCCGCGAAGTAGCTATAGCCCGTCGCCAGCTGCTTGCGCTGGAGGAGGACCTCCTCCAGGGTCGCGCCGCCCCGGGGCAGGCCGAGCAGGTCGCGGGTCCGGGAGGCGCTTCCGAGGACATAGGCGTTGAGGCCCTTGACGAGCTGGAGCGAGCAGATCGAGAAGATCTCCAGCCTGTATTTCCTCGCGTCGTGGAAATAATGGGAGCCCTCGAGGGACGCGCTGACCGAGCCCCATTTCTCCTTGAGCTCGAGGCTGGCCGACAGGGACTCCTTCCAGAGGCGCTCCGACGTCTTAAGGTAGATCGTCTCCTCGCGGTAGCGAACCGCGCTGAACCCGAGTTTGTACAGGAAGCGGAGCTGGCGCCGCGTCGACTCCGCGTAGGGGAAGAGGTTGAACTCGACGGCCGGGGCGACCGTCAGGCTCAGGTCCAGGTTGCTGTAGCTCGAGGATTCCGCCTCGACGTAGGCGCCGGCCGACCAGTGGTCGCTCAAGCTCTTGACGACGAGGCCGCTGAAGCCGGCGCTTTCGGAGACGCTGTCGATCGTCCCGTCTTCGAGGATGAACTTATCCCGGGATCGGTAGGCGGACAGGGACAGCCCGACCTTGAGGTCGGGAGTGACCCGGTTGGCCGAGCCGTTGAAGTGAAGCGAGCCGTATTTATAGGTCGACTCGCCGTTGAAATAGCCGCTGGCGCTCAGGCTGAAGACCCAGAAGTTCCAGCGGTCGGGCCCCTCGGCCGGCTTGTCCTCCGGAGTCCAATTCAGGGCGATCCGGGACGCGATCGAGGTCCGGGCCACGTAGGGCATCAGCCCGACTTTGAGGACCTTGACCAGCCCCCTCCGGACTTCGTCGTCCGTGTCGAGCTTGCCGGCGTAGTAGGTCTGGACGTCGTTCATCCCCGCGAAATCGTCCTGTCCCAGGAAGGAAACGGTGTACTCGTAGCCGCCGCTCCCCGTCCGCAGCGTCGTGATCATGACGTGGATCTGGGCTTCGTTGCGGTCCCTGACATAATTGACGAAGGTGATCTCGGTTTTGATGTAGTTGATGTCGCAGCTCCCACAGTCGAGGTAGACGCGGGGGGCCGTCTTCTTGAGGGCCTCGATCTCCGGCTCCGCCTCCTGGGCGAACGCCGCCGGGGCGGCCAGGGCCAGGAGGACGATCAGGACGGGGAGGGCCGGGCCGCGCCCCGGGACGCATCTTCGAACGCTCATCGGTCTGCTCCTTCGGACATGATCGGATCCCTGGCAGAGCCCGGGCGGCGACGCCCCCTCGACCGCTCCGGCGCAGGCTTTCGCATTGATTATAATACGCCGCCGGCGCCCGAAAAGTTACCGCCGGAACGGACGCGACTTGATTTTAGACCCGATTTGGGGTAATTTGCCTTTCTCGGCGGTTTTCGCCGAGTCACCGATATGAACAAAGAAAACGCCCCATCTTTTCGATTTCTTCCCACCTTCCTGATCCGCGCCGTCCTGTCCTTCTTCGAGCGCATCGCCGTTTTTTTCGTGCGGCTCGGCGTCTCGCCCAACACCCTGAGCGTCATCGGCCTCCTGGCCGGTGCGGCCGCCGGCCTTCTCTTTTTCTCGGGCGAGCCGGGCTGGGGGGGGCTGGCCGTCGTCGTCTGCGGCCTTCTCGACGTCCTGGACGGCAAGGTCGCCGTCCGCGCCAATAAAAAGAGCCGCTACGGCGCCATCTTCGACTCGTCGCTCGACCGCTACTCGGAGTTCCTCATCCTGATGGGGCTGGCCTGGCATTTCCGAGCGTCCTGGGTCCTCTGGGTCGTCTTCTTCGGCTTCCTGGGCTCGACCATGGTCAGCTACACCCGGGCCCGGGCCGAGGGGCTGGGGTTCGACTGCAAGGTCGGAATCATGCAGCGGGCCGAGCGGATCATCCTGATGGCGACCGCCGCGCTCCTGGGCGCCGCCTTCCGCGTCTTCGACCCGGCCATGACCGTCGCCCTCTGTCTGATCGCGTTCTTCTCCCATATCACCGCCGCCCAGAGGATCGCCTACGTCCGCCGGGCGGACAAGCTCGCCAACGTCCCCGCGGGGACCAAGGAGGTTTAATTCCATGGACAAGATCCGCGTCGCCATCATCGGCGCCGGCAACTGCGCCAGCTCCCTCATCCAGGGCGTTGAGTACTATAAGAACGCCCGCGAGACCGACTTCGTCCCGGGGATCATGCACGTCAACCTGGGCGGCTATCACATCCGGGACATCGAGTTCGTGGCCGCCTTCGACGTCGACAAGAACAAGGTCGGCAAGGACCTGGCCGAAGCTATCATGACCCGGCCCAACAACACGACCGTCTTCGCCAAGGTTCCGCCCCTCGGCGTCAAGGTCCAGCGCGGGATGACCCACGACGGCCTGGGCAAGTACCTGTCCCGGATCATCGAGAAGGCGCCCGGGCCGACCGCCGACATCGTCTCCATCCTGCGCGACACGAAGACCGACGTCGTCATCAATTACCTCCCGGTCGGGAGCGAGGAAGCGACCAAGTGGTACGTCGAGCAGATCCTCGAAGCCGGCTGCGCCCTGATCAACTGCATCCCGGTCTTCATCGCCTCCGAGAAGTACTGGCAGAGCCGATTCGAGAAGCGCAAGCTCCCGATCATCGGCGACGACATCAAGAGCCAGGTCGGCGCGACCATTCTCCACCGCGTCCTGACCAACCTGTTCCTGGACCGGGGCATGCCCGTCGAGCGGACCTACCAGCTCAACACGGGCGGGAACACCGACTTCCTGAACATGCTCGAGCGGGAGCGGCTGGACTCCAAGAAGACGTCCAAGACGAACGCCGTCGTCTCCCAGATCAAGAACCGCGGGCTGACGATCGACCCCGACAACGTCCACGTCGGGCCGAGCGACTACGTCCCCTGGCAGAAGGACAACAAGCTCTGCTTCCTGCGGATCGAGAGCCGTCACTTCGGCGACGTCCCGATGAACCTCGAATGCCGCCTGTCCGTCGAGGATTCGCCCAACTCGGGCGGCGTCGTCATCGACGCGATCCGCTGCGCCAAGCTGGCCCTGATCAAGAAGCTCGGCGGCCCCCTCTACGGGCCCGCCTCCTATTTCATGAAGTCCCCCCCGCGACAGTTCACGGATAACGAGGCCCGGGACCTGACCGAGAAGTTCATCCGAACCCACGCCCTCAAGGGCAAGGCCAAGCCTAAAGGCGCCAAGCCTCGGGCCTCGAAGCCCAAGGCGAAAAAATAACCCGGGCCGGCGCCGGATCGGCGCCCGGAGGCTTCCCGGCGCCGGAGGGACGGAGTCCTTCCGGGAGGGGCGGAGGTGTTCTATGGTCCGATCACGCGTCTCTTCCTATCTCTTGAGCCTGGTCCTGGCCGCCGCGGCCCTCGGCCCGGCCTGGGCCGTCGAGACGGGCGAGATCCAAGGCCGCGTCGTGGACGAGAGCGGGGCGGCCCTGTCCGGCGTCGAAGTCCGGGCCGTCGGACCCGGCCTGCAGGGGGAGCGGTCCGCCCTGTCCGCAGGGGACGGCTCGTTCCGTCTCCCGCTGCTTCCCGTCGGAAGATACACCCTGACCTTCAAGCGGGCCGGGTTCAACCCGCTCGTCCAGGAAAACGTCGTCGTCCGCCTCGGGCAGGTCACGAGCTTGAAGGCCGTCCTTGGCCTGTCGGCGCTGGAGAAGGAGGTCGTGGTCACGGCCCAGGCGCCGCTCATCGACAAGACCACGGCCGACACCTCCTTCACTCTGACGGCCGCGGACCTCCAGAAGCTGCCCGCCCAGAACAGGACCGTCGTCGACGCCGTCAAGTTCGCGCCCGGCGTCACCGGCGTCCGCGTCAACACGCGGCGCGGGCTGGCCGTCGAGGGCCAGCCCAGCTTCCGCGGCGAGGGCGAGGAAGGCAACAACTGGATCGTCGACGGTCTGTCCATATCGGGCGTCCGGCTCCGCAACTCCGGCATCCGCCTGAACTTCGACGCCGTCGACGAAATGCAGGTCCTGTCGGACTCGTTCAGCCCCGAGTTCGGCTCCGCCTACGGCGGGATCATCAACATGGTGACCAAGAGCGGCGGCAACGCGCTGCGGGGAGAGCTGGCCCTGATCTTCACGAACAAGACCCTCCAGGCCGGCCGCCGGCCGCAACTGGCCGTCGTCAGCGAACCGTCCCGCTTCTCGAACACCAACGCCGTGTTCAACCTGGGAGGACCGCTCGTCCGGGACAAACTCTGGTTCTTCCTGTCCGACAACGTCTATGTCGACTCCGAAGAGACCGAAACGGCCAGGTTCGACTACCTGGAGATCCCGGGCGGCGCCAAAACGACCCGCCAGAACAACCTGTTCGCCAAGCTGACCTACGCGCTCGCCCCGAACCACACCCTGTCCCTGACCTCGATCCTGCGCTCCTCGCTCGGCCAGAGCGGCGGGACGGGGTTTCCCGAGATGTTCGACCGGGACGAGTTCGGCGACACCGCCTTGCGGGTCAACTACAAAGGGATCCTGAGCGCGACGAGCTTCCTCGAGGCCGGTCTGGGCTTCGTCCGCCGCGACGACCTGACCGAGCCCCTGGACGGCGACCTCGGACCGAGCATGTATTACATCGAGGACCTGGGCCGGAACATCCATAATTCCTACGGCCGGGTGACGGACGACCAGAGCCGGTTCGACGCCGGCCTCAAGCTCACCAAGTCGTTCGCCGTGAACCGGCTCGGACGCCACGAGCTCGTGGCCGGGCTCGAATTTTACGACGTCCGCTCCGATTTCACGGTCGACTTCACCGGCCAAAACACCGACCTCTATCCGGGAAACGGCTTTGACGCCGGGACCAAGTATTATTTCGAGTCGTGGCGCGAGGGCGGGCGCACGCCGACCTTCTTCTACGAGTACGGGCCGCTGAGCTTCGTCAACTCCGCCCGCGGCATCGGTCTTTTCCTCAAGGACAAGATCAGCTTCGGGCCGGCGACCCTGATGCTGGGGCTGCGCAGCCAAACCCAGTCCTGCCTGGACGCGGACCGCGGCCGGCTCTGGTCCTGGGGACTCGGCGATTTCCTGTCGCCGCGGGCGACTCTAGCCTGGGACGTCGGCGGGGACGGCGTCAACATCGTCAAGCTGGGCTGGGGCCGTTTCTCCGACCTGATCACGACCATGCCCCTCGGCCTGTTCAACTCCGGGGCGGGCCTCACCTTCCGGACCCACCGCTGGCAGGGGGGGACGAACCCGGACGAGGCGGCCCTCAGCAACCCGGCCAACTGGCGGTATGAGTCCGAGCAGAAGAGCCAGGCCTTCGAGGTCGCCGACGGCATCAAGCCGAACTTCCTGACGCGCTATCTCGTCGAGTTCGACCGCCGGATCGGCCCGGCTTGGGCCGCCAAGGCCCGCTTCGTGAAAGCCGACGCCGAAAACCTCCTTGAGATCCTTGCCGTCTTCGATGTCCGGACGATCTACAAGTTCCTCTACGACAACTTCGAGCATAAGCGGCGGAACTACTGGGGGCTTGAATTCGAGCTGGAGGGCGCCGTCGGCGACGCCCTGACGGTCAACGCGTCCTACGGCTACTCCTCGTCCAAGGGGACGAACCCCGGCCAGACCGAAACGGGCTCCTGGTCGCAGGAGGAGGGCAGCACGAACTACCTGGGCCTGTTCGGAAACCATCTCTACGTGATGCCGATCCCCGAGCTGGCGGCGCTCAAGGCCTGGGCCGACCAGGCGCTGGCCGGGCTGGGCGGGCGCGGCATCGGCGACGAGGGCTGGTACGGCAAGCTCCCCTACGCCGTCGACCACAACATCAAGCTGAACGCGGCGTACCTGGCGCCGTGGGGCGTGACCGTCTCCGGAGCGTTCGAGTGGCTGTCCGGCTATCCCTGGGAAAAGCTCGGCTACGTCCCCTTCTTCGGCGGGTATTATGCCTATCCCGAGGGACGGGGATCAAGACTATCGCCCTCGCACTCCTACCTGGACCTCGGCCTCGAGAAGACTTTCGGTCTGGGGAGCGCTTCTCTGGTCGGGGGCGGCGACATCAGCCTCCGGGTCGACGTCTTCAACGTCCTGAACAGTCAGCAGCCGATATCGTTCGTCAAAGAAAGCATCCCCGTCTTCGGGTCGATTTGGGCGCGGCAACAGCCCCGCCAGGCGCGGGCGACGCTGCGCTTCAAGTGGTAGGACGCCGCTTGGCGCGGCGGCGGGCGGCCCAGCCCGGCTTTTCGACCTGGCGGGCGCGGGCCACGGCTAGGGCGTCGGGCGGAACGTCCTTCGTGATCGTCGAGCCGGCCGCGACATAGGCGCCCCGGCCGATCCTGACCGGAGCGACGAGCTCGGTCCCCGACCCGATGAAGACGCCCTCGCCGATGACGGTCCTGTTTTTATTCACCCCGTCGTAATTGCAGGTGATCGTCCCGGCCCCGATGTTGACGTCGGCCCCGACCTCGGCGTCCCCTAGATAGCTGAGGTGGCCGGCCTTGGCGCCGCGCCCGAAATCGGCCTTCTTCATCTCGACGAAGTTCCCGACATGGGCTCCGGCCCCGATGACGGTCCCGGGACGCAGCCGGGCGAACGGCCCGACCCCGGCCCCGGTCTCGATCCGACAACCCTCGATGACGCAGGCGGCCCGGACCTCGACGCCGTCGGCCAGGACGGAATCCTTGAGGTGGACGCCGGGGTCGATCCGGCATCCGGCGCCGATCCGGGTCCGGCCTTCGATGACGACGCCCGGCCCGATCGTCGTGTCGGGGCCGACCGCCGCTTCGAGGTCGATCCAGGTCGTGGCCGGGTCGGCGAGGCCGACCCCGGCCTCGGCCAGCGCCCGGAGCTTGCGGTCGCGGAGGACGGCCGCCGCCCGGGCCAGCTCCCAGCGCGTGTTGATGCCGACGACTTCGTCCGGGTGCTGCGTCCGGTAGAGGCCGACCTTCCCCCCCCGCTCTTCGAGGATGGCGATGAGGTCGGTCAGATAATACTCGCCCTTGCGGTTCGCGTTGGAGACGCGGGGGAGGAAGCGGAGGAGGTCGGAGGCCCGGAAGACGTAGACGCCGGCGTTGACCTCGCGCAGGGCGCGTTCGGACGCCGAAGCCTCGCGCTCCTCGACGATGCGCAGCCCCTCCGTCCCTCTCAGCACCCGGCCGAAGCCGGTCGGGTCGGCGAGCTCGGCCGTCATGAAGGTCAGGGCGTTCTTCCGCCGGCGGTGACGGGCGATCAAGGGGCGGAGCGTCGCGGGGCGAAGAAGGGGGAGGTCGGCGTTGATGACCAGGACGTCCGCGGCCGGCCGTCCGCGCAGGGCCGGCCGGGCGGTCAGGAGGGCGTGGGCCGTCCCCAAGCGCTTGGCCTGATGGGCGAAGACGACGCCGGGGCCGGACGCCGCGCGCTCGACCTCGTCCTTCTGGTGGCCGACGACGACCACGATCCGCTCGGGCTTGAGGGCGCGGACCGTATCCAGGGTCAGCCCGATCATCGTCCTGCCCAGCAAGGGATGAAGGACCTTGGCCCGGCTCGACTTGAACCGGGTGCCCTGGCCGGCGGCCAGGATGACGGCGACGAGCCGGTTGTTCATGCGACCCGGGTCAGGGCCTTGAAGCGCTTGTCCTCCCAGAGAGGCTCGAAATCGACCTCGTTCTGGGCCAAAATCCGGTATTGCTTGTCCTTTTGGATCGCCTTCTTGAGCGCTTCGAGGGCTTCCTCGACGCGTCCCAAGCCGGCCTGGATGTCGGCGATGAGATACTGGATCCGTCCCTCGTCGGCCTTTTGCTCGACGGCCTTCTCGAGAACCTTGAGGGCGCCTTCGTGGTCGCCCTGGTTCAACTTGTAGACGGCGTAGAAGAAATAATCGTCGACGGTCTTGAGCGTCACCCGCTCCTTCTTCTGCAGGGACTTGCAGAGCTCGATGTACATGCGGGCTCGGTCGACGAATTCGCGCTCGGCGGGATGCTTTTCGATGAAACTTTCCAGGGATTCGACGGCTTTGTCGAATTCCCTCTTGTGGAATTCCTTCATAGCCTGACCGTAGGCGGCCAGCGCTTTCTGGTATTCGTCTTTCTTGATCTTCTGATCCTTCACGGCTGTTCTCCCTTAAGTCGGTCGGAGCTCGGCGAAGCCCGCTTATTTTAGCCCAGACCCCCCTGTTTAGCAAGCGGCCGACCGGGGGACTTCAGACGCGGTTCAGCAGGCTCCGGACAACCTTCTGGTGGAGCACGTGGCCGGCCCGGCGGGCCCGGAAATGGCCCCGGACGGGGCGGCCCAGCAGGGCCAGGTCCCCGACGAGGTCGAGGACCTTGTGGCGGACGAACTCGTCCGGGAAGCGGAGGGGCGGGTTGACGACCTTTTCGTCATCGAGGCCGATCGTGTTCTCCAGGGAGCTCCCCAAGGCCAGGCCGAGGCTCCGGAAGCGCTCGAGGTCGCTGATGAATCCGTAGGTACGGGCCGGCGCGACCTCGGCGGCGAAGGTCGCCGCGTCGATCTCGAGGCTGACCGCCTGTCGGCCGACGGCGGGATGGGCGTATTCGATCTCATAGCTCACCTTGAGGCCGGCATTGGGCTCGAAAACGACCGAGGCGTCTCCGTCCTCGACCCTCCCCTCCTCCCGGATGTCGATGGGAACCCAAATGACACCCAGCGGCCGCAACCCCGCCCGCTCGACGGCCCGGACGAAGGGAGCCGCGCTCCCGTCCATAATCGGGACCTCGGCGGCGTTCAGCTCGACGTCGAGGCTTCCGACCCCGAGCGCGTAGAGGGCGGCCAGGAGGTGCTCGAGAGTCAGGATTTCAAAGTCCCCGTCGCGGAAGCACGACGCGTTCTTCGCCTCCGTCTTGCGCGGGTCGAGGACGGATTCGCGCCCCAGGTCCGCGCGTCGGAAAACGATCCGGCCCGCCGCGGAAGGGATGAGGCGCAGCCGGGAGGGCTTTCCCGAGTGGACGCCGACCCCTTCGAGGACGGCCTCCCGCGCCAGCGTCATCATCTCCGCCATAATTGTTAAGTATAGCCAAAAAACCCGCGCACGGCATCTCTTTTTCGACTCCGGCTATCCCTACAAGAGCGGAGAGGGCGTCAAGAAAGGGGACATGGAAACGGGTGGCGCGG
Source organism: Candidatus Aminicenantota bacterium (assembly GCA_016933355.1). Lineage (GTDB taxonomy): Bacteria > Acidobacteriota > Aminicenantia > Aminicenantales > JAFGBC01 > JAFGBC01. Next base: position 4,169 of record JAFGBC010000259.1, on the reverse strand, counting down.
CGGGCCTCCCGTACTCGCGGCTTCCGTGAGTGCCGGGGACCGCCCGCCGCCCTGAGCGATTGATGGTCAGAAGCCTCGCACTAGCGGACAACTCGAAAGGATCAGCCGGAGCCGGCACGGTCCCTGCCGGCATTAAAACGGCAGGGCAGTCCCGCTAGTGAAACGGAAGCGGGACGGTTCCCGCGGAGCGAAGCGGCCGCGGGGGAGCGGAGGCTCGAAGCGAGCGAGTTTTCCTCGCCGGGGAAATCGAGCGCGCCCTCGAACGGCCTAGTCCGAACTGTCTCGTCCTTCGAGTCGACTCTCACGAACCCTTTTGGTAGAATGGGGCCATGACCTCCCGCCTCGAAGACATCCTGGACAGGGTCGCCCGGGGACGGCTGACCCCCGCCGCCGCCCTCGGCGAGCTCAGGGATTACCCTTACTGCGACCTCGATTTCGCCAAAGTCGACCACCACCGCGAGCTCCGCAAGGGATTCCCCGAGATCATCTTCGGGTTGGGTAAAACGCCCGACCAGATCGCCCGGATCGCGCGCGAGATCGTCCGGAAGGGGTCGAACCTTCTGGCGACCCGGATCGAGCCGGACGTCTACCGACGGATCCGGGCCAAGCTCCCAAGGAAGACGGCCTACAACCCGGCGGCCCGCACCTTGTCGCTCAAGCAGAAGACGGCCGTCACCGGCAAAGGCCGCATCGCCATCGTCACGGCCGGGACGTCGGATATCCCGGTCGCCGAAGAGGCGTTCGTCACCTGCGACATCCTCGGCAACGACGTCGTCCGCGTTTACGACGTCGGCGTCGCCGGCATCCATCGGCTCCTGGGCGAAATGGACAAGATCCGGCGGGCGCGGGTCGTCATCACCGTGGCCGGCATGGAGGGGGCTCTGCCCAGCGTCGTCGCCGGCCTCGTCTCCGTCCCGGTCATCGCCGTCCCGACCAGCATCGGCTACGGCGCGAGCTTCAAGGGGCTGGCCGCCCTGCTGGCCATGCTCAACGCCTGTCCGGGCGGCGTCGCCGTCGTCAACATCGACAACGGGTTCGGCGCCGCGTACCTGGCCAGCCTGATCAACCACCTCTAATCGGACCGTCGCCCCGCGGCCTCCCTGCCGGGGGGCGGGGGGGATGATTCTGCGCCGGCGACAAGGTTATTTGCCGGCCTGCCTTGACAAACGGTCCGACGGTCCCTATATTAAGTTGGTATTTTTCGAAGAATCTTTATTTTATATGGAAGTCGTCGAACAGGTCCGGCAGGCGGCCTCGATCGTGGAGGTCGCCTCCCAATACACGACGCTCAAGCGGCGGGGCAGCAAGCACGTCGGGCTCTGCCCCTTCCATTCCGAAAAGACGCCCTCCTTCACCGTCGACGAGGACAAACAGCTCTACCATTGCTTCGGCTGCAACGCCGGAGGGGACGTCTTTACGCTCGTCATGGAGAAGGAGCAGCTCAGCTTCCCGGAAGCCCTCAAATACCTGGCCGACAAGTACCATATTCCCCTGCCCAAGAAGCCGGGGTTTTCCCCCCAGGCCCAGAAGCTCGAGGAGCAGGTCCTCGAAATCCACGAGCGGGCCCTTGCCTTCTTCCGGCGCAACCTGACCGGGACGCCCGAGGGCGCGCAAGCCCTCGCCTACCTGAGGACGCGGGGCCTGTCCGACGACACCATCCGGACCTTCCAGCTCGGCTACGCGCCGAAGGGATGGGACGGCCTGACCAACCACTTCAAGGCCTGGAAGACGCCGCCCGCCCTGCTCGAGAAGGCGGGGCTGGCCATCCCCGGCAAGAAGGCGGGCGAATACTACGACCGCTTCCGGGGCCGGACGATCTTCCCCATCTTCAACGCGTCCGGCAAGCCGGTCGCCTTCGGCGGCCGCGCCTTGTTCGACCAGGAGCCCAAGTACCTGAACTCCCCCGACACGCCGATCTATACCAAGGGCAAGCTCCTCTACGGCCTCAACTTCAGCAGAGACGCCCTGCGCGAGGCCGGAGAGGCCGTGCTCGTCGAAGGCTACACGGACTACATCGCCCTCTACCAGGCCGGGTTGACCAACGTCGTCGCGTCGCTGGGGACGGCGCTGACCCTGTCCCAGCTCGGCCTGATCGAGCGGTTCGCCGGCAAGGTCGCGATCAGCTACGACGGCGACGCGGCCGGGCAGCAGGCCGCCCTGCGCGCCGTTTCGCTCTGCTTCGAAAAAGGGCTGCCCTCGCGCGTCCTGGTCCTGCCCGACGGCCTGGACCCGGACGGCGCGATGCGGAAGTACGGGCCCGTCCGCTACCGGGAGCTCCTGGACCGGGCGATCCCCGGATTCCGATTCTTCGTCGCCGCCCTGACGCGGGGAAAGACCATGGGCATCCCCGAGGAGAAGGCCCGCGTCGTCAAGCAGGTCTTCCAAGAAATCGCCCGTGTCCCCGACCCGGTCGCCCAGAGTGAATACACGTCCCAGGCGGCGGAGCTGCTGGGCGTGGACGAGAAGATCCTCCGGACACTGGCCCTTGCGACGCCCGCCGACGCCAAGGCCGAGGACAAGAGCCCCTTCTATCAGGCCGAGAAGAGGCTGGCGCAGATCCTGGTCCGGAACCGGCCGATCGCCCGCTATGTCTTCGCCGAGATGAAGGACGCGGACATCAAGGACCTGGCCTCGGAGCCCCTCCTCCGCCTGATCCGGAGGGCCCAGGAGGACGCTCGGGACCGGACCTACGCCGAGCTGCGCCGGGAGCTCGAGCCCGGGCTGGCGGGCGCGCTGGACCGGATCCTCCTCGAGGAGGGCCCGCCGCCCACGGTCGAGGAGGCTTTAGACTGCCTCCATACTCTTCGCAATCTGAGCCTGATCGGCAAAAAAAGGCGCATTAAAGCGGAGATCAAGAATCGCGAAACAAGAGGAGACAAGGATCTCCCCCGCGACCTTTTTTCTCAAACAACGGAAATCTCCCAGAAGCAGATCGATCTTTTGACGCGAAAGACGCCGGAATAATCGATCATGATGGCTGTAAAAGACGTAGATAAAGGTGCCGGGGGCGGGAACCGGGGCTAAGAGGAGCGAGGCGTGTCTGCAGACGGCAAGGACCAGAAGGACGAGATCAACCAGCTCATCTCCAAGGGGCGGAAACAGGGCTTCCTCCTCTTCGAGGAGATCGACAAGACGTTTGCCGACGACATGGACGCCGAGGTTCGCTTCGACGACTTCCTGTCCTCGATGGACGACTACGGGATCAAGATCCTCAACCAGAAGCAGGCCGACCTGCTGCCGCGACGCCGCAAGAGCGACGCCATCTCGACCCACGGACTGGAGCGGACGACGGATCCGGTCAAGCTTTACCTTCGCGAAATGGGGAACATCTCGCTCCTGACCCGGGAGGGCGAGATCGCCATCGCCAAGGAGATCGAGCGCGGCGAGAAGGCCATCATCAAGGCCCTGTCCCGGACGCGCCTCGTCCTCAACCGGACGCTGAACCTCGAGGACCGGATCAAGGATAGCCCCAACGTCATCCAGGAGATGTTCGACGTCAGCGAGGAGGACATCGCCGAGGGCCGGCTCGACGAGAAGCGCAAGCAGATCCTGGCCAAGATCAAGAAGATCCGGGAGCTGAGCCGCCGCCTGGACAGCCTGCCGACGACGCGCCGCAAGATGATCGCCCGCGGCCGCTATATCGTCCGGATCAGCCGCCTGATCCGCGAGCTCAACATCCGTTCCGTCCAGAAGGAGCGGATCATCGACGAGCTGCGCGCCGTCCTCAAGCGGGCCAACGACCTCGAAGACGCCCAAGAGGAGCTCGCCCTCAAGATCAAGCACACCAAGAGCCGGAAGACGGCCGCCGAACTCAACGCCCGTCTGAAGGACGTCCAGCGCCGCCTCCGCGTCCAGCACAAGGAGGTCGGGCTCGACGCCCAGAGCCTGCGCAAGATCATCCGGGCCATCACGACCGGCAAGAAGATCAGCGACCAGGCCAAGAAGGAGCTCGTCGCCGCCAATCTTCGCCTGGTCGTCTCGATCGCCAAGAAGTACAGCAACCGGGGCCTCCAATTCCTGGACCTGATCCAGGAGGGGAACATGGGCCTGATGAAGGCCGTCGACAAGTTCGAGTACCGCCGCGGCTACAAGTTCTCGACCTACGCCACCTGGTGGATCCGGCAGGCGATCACCCGGGCCATCGCCGACCAGGCCCGGACGATCCGCAT
>JAFGBC010000064.1 GCA_016933355.1 Candidatus Aminicenantota bacterium | reverse complement strand
TCCAGCGACGCCACCAGCTCCCTGATCTTGTCCTGGTCGGGGCTGATCTCGAGCGACTTCTTCCAGGCGGCCAGGGCCTCGGCCCTCTCGCCGATTTGGAAGTGGCAGTCCCCGACGAAGTTGAGGATCTCGACGCTGAGGCCGTCCCGGTTCAAGTAGTCCCGGTAATAGGGAACGGCCTCCCGGAACCGTCCCATCGCGTGCAGCGAACGGCCGAGCCAGGCGGAGACGTCCGGCGACACGCCCTCCCGCTCCGCGAGGGGCCGGAGGGCGCTCAGCGCGTCCTGGAAGCGGCCCGCCAGGAACCGGCACTGGGCATAAGCCAGGGCGAACCGTTCGCTCATGGGATTTTTCGCGAAGGCCCTGCCCAGCGCTTCGGCCGCGTCTTCGAGCTTCCCCAGGCTCAGCCACTGGAGCCCTTGGGCGTAATCCAACTCTTGGACGTGACCGGCGCCGAGGACCCTGGACATGATCCGCGGACGCTGGAGGCTCCGGGCGGGGCTGATCTCGAACGTGCCCGTCCGGACGGCCCGATCGGCGCCCGAGGCGTCAAGGAGGGAGACGGTGACCTCGTAATAGCCGGTCGCGAACCCGGCGAGCGGCTGCTCCTCGATGAGCGCCGCCGACGCGCCCGACCCCGCGCCGGACAGCGGACGGAGCCGGCTCAGGACGGGCTTGCCCTCCCTGAGATAGACATAGCGGACGCGGCCCGCTTCCATCCAATCCTGCGGGAGCCCGTAGGCCTGGAAGACGACGATCAGCGTATCGGCCGGGAGGAACGACTTCCGGGCATCTCCCAGCAGCTGGCGGCCGGCGATCCGGAAGGGAACGACCTCGCCGCTCCCCGCCTGCGCCGGCTCGGCCCCGTAGCCCAAAAAGAGATCGCCCATGACGGGTCCGGCCTGCGGCTCGGGGATGTCGAGGACGGCCGAGAACGAGCCGAACTCCTTGGAGACCGTGTTTTTCAGGAGGAGGTCGAAGCTGTAACGGCCCGGAACGCAGGGAAAGACGTCCTGGAACTCGAGCGAGGTGGCCCGCACCGCGTCCAACCCCTCCGCGTCGAGGTCGACCGGGAATGTCTTCTCGAACTGATACAGCGTCCGTCCCTGGGCGTCGGCGACCCGGCCGTTGAGCTCGAAGCCGGCCGAGTTCCGCCCCCCGTAGGCGGCGAGCGTCAGCTTGGCCGGTTCGATCGAATAGTGGACGAGGAACGGCCCGTCGCCCTCGCGCGCGACATAGAGGAACGCGCGCGCATCGATGTAATTGGCGGTATATTCGACGTCGACGACGTCCTTGTAGCGGAGGAGCGCGTCGGCGTAGGCGTCCTTGACCGTCTTGCGCGGGGCGGCGGCGATCCGGGCCATAAGCGTATCGGAGGCCAGCGAGGCCTGGCCGTAGGGCCGGTTCTCGCCCGGGATGAGGGACAGGGTCTGCCGGGCCAGGTTGGGCTCGAGCCGACGGAGCTCCTCGTAGGCCTGCTCGTCCCGGTAATCCCCCATCGCCGTCGAGATCAGGCTGCGCGGGCCGTCGGCGGCCGGCGAGTAGAGGACGTAATCGCCGAACCCGTCCCGCCTGAAGAAGATGACGTTGAAGGCGGGCGGCAGGCCGAGGTTCTCGAACCCCTGGTAGAACCAGATCTCGGTCGGATGGACGTTGTTGACGCTGTCGTAGCTCTCGACGTTCCGGGGCGGGCCGAGGATGATGTAGATCCGGCCCCGGTCGGTCTGCCAGCCCGGCCGGGGCGTGCTCCGGCCGTAGGTCTTGTCGGCGTATTGGATCCTGCGGTAATGCTCCTCCCGGAACTCGTTGCGCTCCGTGCCCGGCGTCGGGTCGCGCTGCTTCCAGAAGGCTTCGATGAAGATGTCGCGCTCCTTGTCCGTGCGGAGCTGGAGGAAAACGTCCCGCTCGCGGGGGGTGATGATATAGACGACCTCCTCGTCGACCCAGGCCCGGTGGCGGTCGGGCAGCGGAACGGCCTGGCCGCCCCGGACGAATGCGGCGCCGGCGGTCAGGACGAGGAGAACGGCGGCGGCGAGCGTCTTGTTCATGAGCAACCTCAAGCCTCACTCTATCCTAAACGCGCCCCTCCGACAATCCGATGCCGCGCCGGCGGCGGAGCAAAGAAACGCCCGGAGGACCGAGCGGCCCTCCGGGCGTTCGGACTCTAAGCTGCGAGTCTCGCTGCCGCTAGAACCGGTACTGGAAGCTGAAGCGGAAGGAGCGGGGATCGACGATGGCCCCGACCTTCCCGTACTCCCACTGGTTGTCGACCGAGGTCGGCGTGTCGGCGTTGAAGACGTTGAAGGCGTCGATGATGACGGCCAGGGAGCCGTAACCGGAGAAGGTGAACGATTTTTCGAGCCGCAGGTCGAGCAGGGTCTGGGTCGGGAGGTACTCGGGGTCGGGGTCGGCGACGACCGAGCCGACGCCGCTGCCGATGACGCCGCCCTCCGGGTTCGACCACTGGGAGTGGATCGGGATGGATTCCAGCTTCCAGATCGGCCGGCCGGTGTGGAGGCGGAAGCGGGCGCCGATGTCGACGTCGACGACGGGGATCAGGTAGGAACCGGACAGCTTGAACTCGAACTTGGGAACGAACGGCAGGGGTCCGGTCAGGTTGTTGATCGTGTAGTTGAGCGAGCTCATCCAGTTGTTGTCGGTGAACATGGGGCCCTCGGCGTTCATGCTGTTGCCGAAGATCCGGTTGGCCATGCCCTCCGACGTGGAGTACAGGATAGAGCCCAGCATCTGCCAGCGGTTGGAGTAGCGCTTGTTGAAGGTCAGCTGAAAGCCCATGTACTCGCGCTTGGGCTTGACGCCGTCGAACTCGGGCATGTTGACGACCTTGTAGCCCTTCGAAGAATAGACACTGAGCCAGCCGATGTCGTCGCTATCGATCGAGCCGTCATGGTTGTAGTCGAGCCACTTGATGCTGTAGAGGTTGACGACCTGGCCGCTGGACAGCGTGAAGGGGACGCGGTCGTACTGGAATTCCTCGCCCGTCTCCCGGTTGATCGGGATGTTGGCGAAGATGTTGCCCGCGGACTTGTAGATCCAGGAGGCGCCGACCGAGAAGTCCTTGAGGATCTCGCGCTCGATATTCAGCGTGATCTGGTCGGTGTACTGGTCCTTGAGGTTCGGGTCGACGTTGACCTCCCAGGAGAAGCGGTCGACCGGCTCGTCGGTCCAGCTGTTATACGGAGCGTTTCCGTAGATCCAGCGGGCCGCGTTCCTGGTCTCGTTCGTGTCGATATACTTGTCGCCGTTGGCGTCGGCGACGTCCCAGGGCACGCTGTAGAATTCCCAGGTCCGGGTCACGAGCGGGGCATCGGGGCCGTAGCGCCGCAGGTACTCGACCATCAGGGGCAGGTAGTAACGGCCGTAGCTGGCCCGGGCGACCGTCTTGCCGTCCTTGGTCAGGCTGTAGGTCAGCCCGATCCGCGGCGAGAACGTCTTGAAATCGTAGATGTTTTCGCTCCCCTTCCGCTTGCGGAGGACGGTCGGATTGCCGATATCGGTCGGCGTGGTCAGAGGAGCGTATTCCTCGCCCTCGCCGTACTTCGTCGTCATCCGGTCATAGCGCAGACCGACGTTGATCGTCAGCCGCTTGACCGGCGACCACTGGTCGTCTAAGAAGAGACCCGTGGAGTCGGCCGTCCCGACGGTCATGAACGGATTGATCGCGTCGTGTAAGTTGTAGAAGATCAGCCCGGTATCCCCGTACCAGCTCTGCATATAGTTGACGTTCTGGGTCCAGCGGTAGGGATACAGGAAGTTGGCGTAGTTCTGGAAATAGCCGCCCAGGGAGTTGCTGCGGCCCCGGGTGAACTGGACGCCGAACTTGATGTCGTGCTCGCCCAGGAAGTCCTCGGCGTAATGGGACACGTCGGCCTGGATCGTCTGGCGGTTGGAATGCCAGCCCTCGATGTAGGGGAAGGCGCCGTTGATGCCGTACTGGGCCCACTTCCACCAGTTGATGTAGCAGGGGTGGTCCGGCGCGTCATCGGGGACGTGGGGCGTGTCGTTGGTCCAGAACCCGAGGTACTTAGCCGTCAGGATCGTCGTGCTGCTCGGGAGCCACTGCCATTGGGCGGACACGGTGTTGTTCTTGCTGGCGACGCCGTAGGTCGCGGTCGTGTCCCACTGGGGCTGGCTGCCCCAGCTGCCGCCCGTGTAGTCGTTGCTCTCATAGTGGTAGGAGAGCCAAGTCCGGTGCTGGGTCAGGGGCTCGGCCGAGATCTTGAGGTCGGCGTAGCGGCCCCAATTCTCTCCGAGGAGGTCCCAGCGCGGCCGGGTGCTGGCGGAGTAGATGTAGTCGAAGCCGCCGTAGAACCAGACGCGGTCCTTGAGGATCGGCCCGCCGAGCGTGAAGTTGCCCTCCCAGCTCTTGTTGGGAGGCCCGCCGTAGAGGGTGTTGGCCGGCGAATCCGTGGTCCCGACCCAGACGAAGGTCGAGCCGTAATCCTCGGCGTCCTTGGGCTGGTTGCTCGTCCGCCACTTGACCGGCTCCAGGTACAAGGAGGCCGTGCCGTGGAAGGCGTTGCTGCCCGACTTGGTCAGGACGTCGATCGCGGCGCCCGAGTAGCTCCCGTACTCGGCTTTGGAGCCCAGGGCCACGACCCGGACCTCCTCGACCGCGTCGTAGTTGACGCGGACCAGGGTTCCGAAGGACGCTCCGCGCGGGTTGGTGGCGTTGACGCCGTTGACGAGGAAGACGTTTTCGTTCGAGGCGCCGCCGTAGGCGTTCGGGCTCTTCAGCCAGCCGCCCTGGCTGCCGTGGTCGAACATGCCGGGCGTCGTCAGGGACAGGTCGTAGAAGGCGTCCCGGCTCGTCGGCAGCTTCTCCAGGACCTGCCGCTCGATCTTGGCGTCGATCGCGGACGACTTGGCGTCGACGATCGGCGGCGTCGCCGTGACCGTGATGCTCTCCTCGATGCTGCCGATCGGGAGGGACAGGTCGACGACGATGCTGCTCGCGGCCGAGATCTTGATGTCATCGCGGATGACCGTCTTGAAATTCGCCAGCGAGGCCGTGAGCTTGTAGACGCCGACGGGCAGGCCCAGGAAGACGTAGCTGCCCTTGGCGGAGGTCACGGTCGCGCGCTTCCCGGAGATGAGGGCCGGGCTGGTGACTTCGACGTTGGCGCCGGGGAGGGGGACTCCCTGGTCGTCAACGATCGTGCCGGACAGCTTGCCGTCGAGGACGGACTGGCCGCGCACCAGGGCGACGTTAGCGACGATCATCAGGACGGCGAGGATGCAGGTCATCCAAGAGCGATTTGGACGTGAGTGCATTCGTTTCTCCTGATTCTGAGCAATTCCCCAAACCCTGTCTCCCCCGGAAGCGCCGGAGGAAACGCCTTGCCCCCTCGGTTCGATGCTCCTCGTTAGATTCTCACCTCCTCCTCGACGTGAGCCTTAGCCCCGCGGCCGGATTCAAGTGGCCGGCCTTCGGCTCCATGTCTATCGATGGACCATTCATGGCAAACCCAGCTCGGCGTTCAGGATCAGGGCGGCGGCGCCCAGCAGGACGATGTCGTTGCCCAGCTTCGTCGTCTCGACGACCGTCTCGGAGGCCAGCGGCGGCAGCGCCCGGCTCCTGATCTCGTTCCGCATCGGATCGATCAGAGCCGGTCCGAAGCCGGCGACGCTGCCGGCGAGCACGATCCGATGGATGTCGAGAAGTCCGACGAGCGCGGCTAGGGCGCGGCCCATGGCGCGCCCGACGTCGGCGATGTGCGACCCCAGCGAGGGATCGCCGGCGGCCACGGCGGCCGAGACGGCCTCGATATCGATCTCTTCCGGCGCGGCGGCGTAGCGGGTCAGGGCGGAGGAGGGGTCGCTCCGGGCGGCGGCCTGGGCGAAGCGCAGGATGGATTCGCTCCCGGTCAGCGTTTCCAGGCAGCCGCGGCGGCCGCAGCGGCACGGCGCGCCGTCGTCGACGAAGACGACGTGCCCGATCTCCCCCACCCCGTTGCCGTCGCCGTGATAGAGCTTGCGGTCGAGGACGATCCCGACGCCTATGCCGCGGCTCATCTTGACGACGACGAGATGGGGCGACGCCCCGGCGCCGCCGAAGCTGAATTCGGCCAGCGCGGCCGCTTGACTGTCGTTGGCGACGTGGACGGGGACGCCGTAGCGCTCCTTGAGCAGCTCGCCGAGCCGGAGCTCGTTCCAGCCGAGGTTGAAGGCGTCGCGGACGATGCCCTGCCGCGAGTCGACCAGGCCCGGCGTCCCTACGCCGATGCCCAGAATCCGGCCGTCGGCGAGCGGGATGAGGCGGTCGATCAAGTCATAGACCGCGGTCAGGATGCCTTCGCCGCTCCGTCCGTCGATGCGCTGCTCGAGGCGTTGGCGAATGCCGCCCCGCAGGTTCATAACGGCTCCCCGGAAGACCCGCTCGGCCAGGTCGACGGCGATCAGACAGCGCGCGTTGTCGGCGATGGAAACGAGAATGGGAGGCTTCCCGGCCTTGGCGCGGCCGACGCCGACCTCGGCGATGAGGCCTTCCGCCTCGAGTTCGGTGACGGCGCCCGAAACGGTGGCGCGCGTCAGACCCGTGGCCCGCGCGATATTGGCGCGGCTGATGTGGTCGTGGGCGTAGATGGTCTTGAGTATAAGAAGCCGGTTGTGAAGCTTGGTCTGTCGGGACGTCGCTTTTTTAATTGGAGTCCCCAGCGCTCCAAAAATATGTAAGTTTATTAAACTTACATATTTTTTCTAACAAATTTAGCCCTTCCCTGTCAAGACAAACCTTAAGCAATGGCGACACACGCCCTTCTATTTTTTTTCGCGCAGCGTCGTCAGCAGGTCCTGCAGGAATTGGATTTTTTCGGGATCCTTGACGCCGACCAGGGCCTTTTCGAGATAGGCGATGGCCTGCGCGAAATCGCCGGCGTTGATGGCGCACCGCGCCGCCATCTCGAGCAGGTCGGGGTCGTCGGCCCTCAGCGCCAGGGCCTTGTCGAACGCGCCGCGCGCCTCGTCGATCCGGCCCAAGCCGAACAGGATCAAGCCGGCGTTGTAGAGGCTGTCCGCGTTGGCCGGGTCGAGCTCGGCATTCCTCAGATAATGCTGGATCGCTTTATCCTTCTCGCCCGTGCGCTGCGCGACGACGCCCAGCTCGAAATAGACGGGCGGGAAATTGGGCACGAGCTCCGCGACGCGACTCAGGGCCGCCAGCGCCTCCGCGTCCTTCTGCAGCCGCGAATAGGCGATGCCGATGTAGTA
>JAFGBC010000063.1 GCA_016933355.1 Candidatus Aminicenantota bacterium | reverse complement strand
TTCTCGGCAAGGAGCGGGACATGCCCAGCAAGAAGGTTCATGATCCGATCGGCCATCATTACATCGTGGAGTCTTCCGGCTGCGATCCCAAGATCATCGGCAGCGTCGAGAAAGTCCAGGAGATCCTGGTTAAAGCCGCCGAGATCGCCGGAGCCCAAGTCTGGGCGATCTCCTTCAGCCGTTTCCCGCCCAACGGCGTGAGCGGCGTCGTCGTCATCTCCGAGTCCCATATCTCGACTCATACCTGGCCCGAAAAGGGCTATGGCGCCCTGGATATTTATACCTGCGGGAGCACGATCGATCCTGAGAAGGCCGTGATTTATGCCGTCGAGGCGTTCGGGGCGGAGACCTCCCACATCACCGAAATTACTCGGGGCCTCGACGAAGGCGATCAAATCTATTACCACAGCTTCGTCACCTGGGAAGAAAAGCTCAAGAAGGGCGGGTCGAAGAAGTAAGCTCGCCGTCAGGCAGCCGCCGGCAAGGAGCAGGGCCGGCGTAAAGGATGTTTACGCTTCTCCAAAACCCCGGCAAGGAACCCCGGCCGGAGGCGTAGTGGTCTTCGGGGGAAAAGGAGGGCCGGTCCGGAATCTTTCGTTGGCACATTTCATGCTTATCCAAATCCTCAGAGGGACATGAAATGGCGCCGGGCCGGACGGTCGCGCAAGGAAGGCGCAGAATCTCAGCCCTCATCCTCTCGGCGTGCCTCGGCCTCGTCGCCGCGGCCGCCGCGGGCCCCGGCGCGGCCGAGCAAACCCTCGACGAATTCCTGGCGGGCTTCCAGAAGGCCATCGAAGCCCGCGATCTCGACCGGTACCTCGAACATTACGCTCCCGAGCTCCGGGAACGGGAGAGGCTCACCCAGGACGATTTCTTCGGGACCTTCGGGATGACCTCGGTCAAGCTCCTGCGGATCCCGCAGCCGGCCGCTCCGGGCCCCTCGGTCAGGGTCGGGTTCCAGGCGCTCTACCAAAACGACTTCTCGGGGATGTTCGAAACCTGGCTGTGCGACGTCGTCCGGGACGGCGACGGCTGGCAGATCGCCGCCAAGACGACGGCCGGCGTCCTCCAGAACTTGTACCGGATCCAGATCCCCTCGGACCGGGTCGAGCGGGTCGCCTCGGTGGAGGTCGAGCACGTCGACATCAAGATTGCCTTCGAGAACGCCCTCGTCTTCTACGACAACATCCCCGATCTCGATACGGCCCTCCTCGTCATCGGGACGGGCCGGGTCCAGTTCACGCCCTCCGACCCGGCCGAGCGCCATCAGCTCGAGCTCTTCTACAAGAGGGATCGGATCGCGGACCGGATCGGGTTCCTGTTCCTGCGCGGCTCGAACCAGTTCTTCCGGGACAAGGTTCGGATCCTCCCCGCCCCGGCCGGCCGTCCCGTCCTCAAGGCCGAGCTGGAGCGGGCGGCCGCCCTCTTCACCCGATACTATCCCCGCTCGTTCACGATCGAGAATTCGATGACGGGCGAACTGTTCTCCTTCCTGCCCCAGGGGGAAGAGGTCGCGCTCGATATGCGGGGCGACCGCGTCGGCGGGCTGACCTACATCTATTCGCCCTTCGGCGAGGACGAAGTCAATGTTTACGATTCGGACGGCAGCCGGATCGTCTCCCTCTACACGCCGCCGGCCGAGGACGGCCGGAAGCGGATGTTCATCTCGTTCGGAGAGCGCTACGACATCGTCCGGACGCAGGTCGAGGTCGATCTCAAGCCGCGCTCTTATTTCCTTTCGGCCCGGGCCCGCCTCGAGCTCGTCCCCAAGGTCGAACGGCTCGACGTCCTCAAGCTCAAGCTCAACCCGGCGCTTGAGATCCTGAAGATCTTCGACGATGCCGGACGCGAGCTGTTCTACACCCAGGACAAGCTCCGCCAAACCCTGTATGTCTATCTGGTCGACCCGCCCGCCAAGGACGTCCTGACGGCGGTGACGGTGATCTACCGGGGGCGGCTCCAGCCGGCCCTGCAGTCGGTCGACGTCGTCGCCGGCCCTCAGATGACGGACTCGATCATCCTCAGCCCGATCAGCTTCGACAGCGTTCTCTACAGCCAGGCCTCCGGCTGGTATCCGGCGGCCCCCGCCGACGATTATTTCCTGGGCGACCTCAAGGTCATTCTCCCCCCCGACTACAAATGCGTCGCCAGCGGCGAGCTGAAGGAGCGGGGCGAGATCAGCGGCCTGGAGCGGGTTGAAGACCTGGACGCCGTCGGAAGCGGCGTCTATCGCTTCGTGACCCGAACCCCCGTCAAATACTTGGCTTTCATCGCCGGGCGCTTCCTCAAGGGGCCGGAGACGGACGATCCGCTCCCGATCCAGACCCTCTTCTCCTCCGAGTCCCGCGACTTCCGGACCGACGTCTTCTCGGCGGCGCGGGACATCATCGGGTTTTTCGAGGAGCGCTTCGGCCCCTTTCCCTACGAGAAGCTCGGGATCGTCCACCGCATCTGGCCGGCCGCCGGAGGACACAGCCCGGCCTCGTTCATCGTCATCAACGAGATCCCGCTGCCGCCCGGGCGCGTGATGTTCCTCAACGTGGAGAGCCCGGTCGACCTCTCGCGCTGGAAGGACTATTTTCTGTCCCACGAGATCGCCCATCAATGGTGGGGGCAGAACGTGACCTGGGGGTCCTACCGCGACCAGTGGCTGAGCGAGGGGATGGCTCAGTTCGCGTCCATCCTCTACCTCCGCAAGAGGCACGGCGAAGCCGCCTTCCACGACATCCTCAAGAAGCTCTCGACCTGGACGGAGCGGAAGTCGGTCTTCGGCCCGATCAACCTCGGCTCGCGGCTGTCCATCCTCGACTTCGAGGCCTACCAGGCCGTCATCTACAACAAGGCTGCCCTGGTCATGAACATGCTTCTCGACCTCTGCGGCGAGGACGTTCTGTTCGGGGCCCTCCGCGAGTTCCAGGAGAAGTTCCAGGGCCGGCTGGCCCGGACCTTCGACCTGCGCCGGGTGATCGAGGCGCGGGCCGGCCGGGACCTGGGCGCGTTCTTCGCCCCCTGGTTCTCGAGCCACGCCCTGCCCGACGTCCGCACGACGCGCCAGGTCGTCGAGACGCCCGACGGCACCGAGGTTCGGGTCGCCGTCCGCCAGTCCGGCGAGACATTCGTCTTCCCGCTCCGGATCGAATGGCGCGAGGGCGGCCGGACGCGGTCCGAGACGGTCGTCGTCGACCAGCCGGTCCAGACGTTCCGCTTCCCGGTCGGCGCCAAGCCCGGCCGGATCGTCGTCAACCCCCATAAGGCGGTTCCCGGCCGTTTTCGCGACTGACGCGGCCGCCGGCGGCCCGCTGCGAGCGAGATGTGTAATTAGGGGATCTGGCGGATGTCGATCTTGAGCCGCTTGATCATCTCGTTGAGGGTCGTCGGCTTGAGCCCGAGCGCCCGGGCGGCCTGGTTCTGGACGCCCTTCGTTTTTCTGAGCGTGGACAGGATGACCTTCTTCTGGAAATCCTGGAGCTGGTCGCGGAGGGACATCCCCGCCGCTTCGCCGCTCCCGGCCGCGGCCGGCTCTCCGCTGTCGTGGAGCAGGAACGACGGCAGGTTGTCGCGGGTGATGAGCCGGGATCGGGAGAGGACGACCGCCCGTTCGATGAGGTTCTCAAGCTCGCGGATGTTCCCCGGCCAATTGTAGTCGAGGAGGAGCTCCAGGACGTCCTGGCTGACCGCCTCGATCTCCTTGTCATTCTCGCGGGCGTAGACCTCGACGAAGTGCTTGACGAGGAGGGGGATATCGTCCTTCCGGTCGCGCAGCGGGGGGAGCTCGATCTTGATGACGTTCAGGCGGTAGAAGAGGTCCTTGCGGAAGGCCTTCTGGCCGATGAGCTCCTCGAGGTCGGTGTTGGTGGCGGCGATGATCCGGACGTCGACCTTGATCGTCTTGGTCCCGCCCAGGCGCATGAACTCGCGCTCCTGCATGACGCGGAGAAGCTTGGCCTGGGTCTCGAGGTTGACCGAGGAGATCTCGTCGAAGAAGATCGTTCCCCGGTCGGCCGCCTCGAACAGGCCCTTCTTCTGGCTGACGGCCCCGGTGAAGGCCCCCCTGACGTGGCCGAAGAGATGGCTCTCGAGGAGGTCGGGCGGCAGCGACCCGCTGTTGACGGTCACGAACGGGCCGTCGGCCCGGTCCGAGTTCTGGTGGACGGCTTTGGCGACGAGCTCCTTGCCGGTGCCGCTCTCGCCCTGGATCAGGATCGTCGACCGGCTCGGGGCGGCCGCCTGGATGCACTCGAAGACGCGGACCATCGGCCGGCTTTTCCCGATCAGGGCGTCGAAGCTGAACTTGCGCTTGAGCTCGTCCTTGAGCCGGAGGTTCTCCTCGGTCAGGCGCTTGTGGCTGAGCGCCCGCTCGACGGTCAGGAGAAGGTCCTCGTGCTTGAACGGCTTCTGGACGTAGTCGTAGGCGCCGCTCTTCATGGCGGCGATGGCCGAGTCGACCGAAGCGTAGGCGGTGATGATGACGACGACGGCCCAGGGGTCGATCTTGCGCAGCTCGCTCAGGACGGTCAGACCGTCCATCTCGGGCATCAGGAGGTCGAGCAGGACGAGGTCGAACTCGCCGCCGTCGTGCTTGGCCAGGCCCTCGGCTCCCGAGGACGAGAGCTCGACCTCGTAACCCTCCGAGGTCAGGAACTGGCCGAGGACGTCGTG
Source organism: Candidatus Aminicenantota bacterium (assembly GCA_016933355.1). Lineage (GTDB taxonomy): Bacteria > Acidobacteriota > Aminicenantia > Aminicenantales > JAFGBC01 > JAFGBC01. Next base: position 1,446 of record JAFGBC010000063.1, on the reverse strand, counting down.
GATGACGGGCTCGTCGTCGATGATGTGAATGCGTCCCTTGGCGCTCATGGTCTAGGCGTCCTGGACCCGGGCGGCGGCCCGGGGCTTGCGGGCCGGGTCGATCGGAAGCGCGATCGAGAAGGTCGTGCCGCGGCCGACCTCGCTCGCGACGCTGATCCGGCCTTCATGCTCGTTGATTATAGCATAACTGATCGACAGCCCCAGCCCCGTCCCCTTGCCGACGCCCTTGGTCGTGAAGAAGGGGTCGAAGATGTGGGGGAGATGCTGGGACTGGATGCCCGTCCCGCTGTCGGTGATCCGGACGACGGCCTCGGGCTCCGCCTCGGCCAGGCCGATGCGGAGCGTCCCGCCGGCGGGCATCGCGTCGAGGGCGTTGAGGATGATGTTGATGAAGACTTGCTGGAGCCGTTCGCCCTGGGCCCAGACGGGGCGGACGGGCTGGAGGTCGAGCTCGAGAGCGATGTTCATCGTCTTGAGCTTGTAGTCGATGAGCGAGATGATCTCGTGGACGCAGGCCTTGAGGTCGACCCGATGGAAGGCGGCCGTTGAAGGGTTCCGGGCGAAGGCGAGGAGGTTCTTGATGATCCGGCCGACCCGTTCGGTTTGGGCTTCGATCTTCTCCAGGATCTGGGCGTAGTGCTTGTCGGTCAGCTGCTTCTGGAGCATCTGGACGTAGCTCGAGATCCCGGTCAGCGGGGTGTAGATCTCGGTGGTCGCCGTATCATTAAAAAAAAAAATCGAGGCCAGCTTCTCCGAGGTCAGGAGCTGCTGCTGGAGGCGGATCTTCTCGGTCGTGTCCTCGAAGACGATGATCGTCCCGTAGGGATTCATCGCGTTGTCGAAGAGGGGCGTGCGGGCGATATCGAAGATCCGCTTGCCGCCGTCCGGCGAGTCCAGGGTGATCTCGCTCAGGAGGCGGAAGTCCTGCTGGGTGTCGGGCGGGAAGAGGGCGGCGAAGGTCCGCTCGCCCAGGACCTGGAACAGGGTTTTGTTCAGGACAGCGGCCTTCTTGAGGGCGAAAACGTCCTCGAGGACGCGGTTCCAGCCGATGACCCGGCCGGCCTGGTCGAGGACGGCGACGCCGACCGTCAGGCTTTCGATGATATTCTCGCTGTAGTCCTTAAGGCGCTCGAGTTCCAGGGCCCGGGCGCTGGCCTGGTCGTAGAGGGTCGCGTTCTCCAGGGCGAGGGCGACCGGCGAGGAGATCGTCGTCAGCAGTTCCCAGTCTTCGCTGGTCAGATAGGTGTCGTCCGCTTTCTTGCCCATGCCCAGGGCCCCGATGAGCGTGTTCTCGACCCGGAGGGGAAGGACATGGAAGATGCCGCGGGTCGAGAACGCCTCGAACTTCTTCAGGAATTCGCGGCGCTCCGCCTGCGGGAAGAACGACAGGGTGTCGCGGTCGCGGAGAAGCGCGGCCAGCCCCGGGTCGAGCCGGATCTCGTGGAG
>JAFGBC010000258.1 GCA_016933355.1 Candidatus Aminicenantota bacterium | reverse complement strand
TGGGCGAAGATCGAGCCCCGCATCGCCATCCCCGTCGACATCCGCGCCCGCGACCATGAGCAGCTTCTGGTCGGCTTCCTGAGCGAGGTCGTCTTCCTCTTCGATGCGCGGAGGTTTCTGCTCGGCCGGGTCGACGGCCTGGAGATCGAGGAGGCAACGCCCATCCGGGATCCGCAGGGCTCGACCGATACGCCCGGGGCCCTCCTCGTGGATGCGGCTTCTCGCTTCCGCCTGACGGCCCGCTTTCTGGGCGACGCCTTCAGCGAACAGACCGCGATCCACGGCGCCGTCAAGGCCGTGACCTACAGCGAAATGAAGATTGAGCGTTGCGCCCCCGGCGCCGGCACCGTCGTCCAGGTTGTCGTCGACATGTGAGGAGAGGCGCCGATGGAGCTCCGCAAGGTCAGCGAAATCCTCTGGGAGATCCCCAAACAGGGAGAGATGAGGGTCCCGGCGCTGATCTACGCGTCCGAGCGCCTGCTCCGGGACATCCGGCGCGATTTGACCCTGACCCAGGCTCGCAACGTCGCCGGCCTGCCCGGCATCCAGCTCAACTCCTACGTCATGCCCGACGCCCACCAGGGCTACGGCTTCCCGATCGGCGGCGTCGCCGCCTTCGACCTCGAGACGGGCGTCATCTCGCCGGGCGGCGTCGGCTACGACATCAACTGCGGGGTGCGCCTCCTCCGGACCGATTTCCGCGCGGAGGACATCGCGACCAAGCGCAGGGAGCTTCTGGCCGAGATCTCCAACGAGGTCCCGGCCGGCGTCGGCAAGGGCGGCGTCACCAAGCTCTCGCGCGGGGTCCTGCGCGAGATCCTGGTCGAGGGCGCCGAGTGGGCCGTCCGCAACGGCTACGGGACGGCCGAGGACCTCGAGCGGACCGAGGAGCGGGGCCGGATGCGCGAGGCCGCCTGGGACGATCTCTCGGAGCGGGCCATGGAGAGGGGCATTCCCCAGCTCGGCACCCTCGGCTCCGGAAACCACTTCCTCGAGATCCAGAAGGTCGACCGCATCTTCGACCCCGCCGTCGCCCGCGCCTTCGGGATCGAGGACGAGGGGCAGATTACGGTCATGATCCACTGCGGGAGCCGCGGCCTGGGCCATCAGGTCGCGACCGACTTCATCGCGATCATGGAGAACGAAGTCGGGACCTCCAGCCTTCCCGACCGCGAGCTGGTCTATGCGCCGTTCCGGAGCGAGGTCGGGCGGCGCTATTACGCCTCGATGTGCGCGGCCGTCAACTACGCCTTCGCCAACCGTCAGATGATCGCCCACTGGGTCCGCGATGTCTTCCGGCGGCTCTTGGGGCGATCGGAGGGCATGCGCCAGGTTTACGACGTCTGCCACAACGTGGCCAAGGTCGAGCGCCACCGGGTCGGCGGCGTCGAGAAGTCCCTTTGCGTCCACCGCAAGGGAGCGACCCGCAGCTTCGGGCCGGGCCGGCCCGAGGTCCCGGCCCCTTACCGGGCCGTCGGTCAGCCCGTCATCATCCCCGGCAGCATGGGGACGGCCTCCTACATCCTGGCCGGGACGGCCGAGGCCGAGGACCGGAGCTTCGGATCGACCGCCCACGGCGCGGGCCGGGTCATGAGCCGACACGAGGCCGTCCGCCGCTTCCGGGGCGAGCAAATCCGGGACGAACTGGCCCGGCGCGGCATCGAGCTCAAGTCGACGAGCTGGAAGGGCGTCGCCGAGGAGGCCGCCGCCGCTTACAAGGACGTCGAAGAGGTCGTCCGTGTCTCCCACGAGGCCGGGATCGGCCGCTTGGTGGCCCGGGTCGTCCCGCTCGGCGTCATGAAGGGATAGGAGGTTGTCCGTGAACACGCGAACCCGGTTCTTCGCAATCCTTCCCGCCCTGGCCTGTCTCGGTTTCGCCGCGGGAGTCCTCTCCCGGGACGACGCGAGCTCGGGCCCGTCGGCGGCCGCCCCGTCGTCCGGCGCCCGGATCTCGCGGCCCGGCGGCTACGCGGGCTATTCCGCCCCCGCCTACGATTCGCGGGTTCGGGCCTCGCGTTATATCCCGGCCCGGGACGGCACCCGTCTGGCCGCGGACATCCTGTTTCCGGCGCTGGCCGGCCGGCCGGCGTCCGAGCCGCTGCCGCTCCTCTGGAGCTTCAATCGCTACCATCGGGCGGCCCTCATGCCCGGCGGCAAGGTTCTGACCGTCGTCGAGCAGATGCCCTGGCTGAAGCGCGTCCTCGAGCATGGCTACATCATCGCCGCGGTCGACCTCCGCGGCACGGGCGCCTCCTTCGGCGCCTCGCGCGGCGTCTTCACGCCTCAGGAGGCCCGCGACGCCTTCGACGTCACGGAGTGGTTCGCGGCCCAGCCCTGGTGCACCGGGAAGATCGGGATGTACGGCATCTCCTATCTGGGGATCACCCAATATCTGGCCGCCTCCCAGGCGCCGCCCCACCTGACGGCCGTCATGCCCGACATGGCCATGTTCGACCTGTACGCGTTCACCTGCCCCGGGGGCGTTTATCAAGACGATTTTATCGAAAACTGGAGCAGGCTGACCCAGGTGCTCGACCTCCAGGCCGAGCCGCCGCCGGTCGACGAAGACACGACGGGCGCGCTCCTCGCCCAGGCCCGGACCGCGCATGCGGCCAACCGCTATCCCGCCTCGCTCCTGGTTCCTTTCCGCGACGGTAAGGACCCGGAGTCGGGAGAGGCGACCTACCTCGAAAGCAGCCCCCACTCCTATCTCAGGGACTTTCGAGCCAACGCCGCGCGCACGGCCGTCTACGTCGTGGGCGGCTGGTTCGACATGTGGCCGCGCGACGCGCTGGCCTGGTACGCGAACCTGCCCGTTCCCAAGAAGATCCTGATGACGCCCTGGTCCCACGGCCATGATACCCGCAAGGGTTGGAAGGAGACCATGCTCCGGCTGGCCGGGACCGAGGCGCCCTTCGACTACAGCGCCGAGATGCTCCGTTGGTACGATTTCTGGCTCAAGGGGGTCGAGAACGGCGTCATGGAGGAACCGCCCATCGCCTATTACACGATGGGCGCGCCCAAGGACGACGCTTGGCGGGCGGCCTCGCGCTGGCCCCTCGCCGAGGAGACGCCGCGGCGCTACTATTTCCGGGGCGGACCGTCCCGGAGCGTCGCTTCCGTGAACGACGGGCTCCTGGCGTCCGTCGCGCCGCCGGACGGCGACGCCGGCGCGCGGGACGAATACGCCGTCGATTATACGACGTCGACGGGAACGACGACGCGCTGGACGAACGGCCGGGGCGGCGATTTCGGCTATCCCGACATGGCGGCGAACGACGCCAAGGCTCTGACCTACACGACCCGGCCGCTCGAGGCGGCGATCGAGATCACCGGCCATCCCGTCGTCCATGTCTGGGTCGCCTCGACCGTCGACGACGCCGATGTCTTCGCTTATCTTGAGGAGGTGGACGAGAAAGGCTATTCTCAGTACCTGACCGAGGGCGTCCTGCGCGCCTCACACCGCAGGCTTCACCCGCCCCCCTATGAATATTTCGGGCTGCCGTATCACCGGAGCTTCGCCGAGGACGTCGGGCCGCTCGCCCCGGGCGAGCCGGTCGAGCTCGTCTTCGACCTCCACCCGACCTCGAACATCTTCGACCGCGGCCACCGCATCCGAGTCGCCCTCACCTGCGCGGACCAGACGTCCTTCGCGACGCCCGAGCTCGAGCCGCCGCCCCGGCTCACGGTCTTCCGGGGCGGAGAGCGGGCGTCCTATATCGAGCTCCCGGTCATCCCGGCCGAAGCCGGTTCGTCCAGGCTGCTCCTCGTCGCGGGTCTCGTCCTGGTGTTGGCCGTCGCCCTGGGGATCATTCTCCGCATCGTCACCTGCCGCTGAGCTATTGTGAGCTTTTGGCGCCGCTGATCGGTGTCCCTAGATTAATCGCGCCGCTCATCCCTGTCCCCGTTCAATAAGGGACACGGATGAGCGGCACGTGTTCATGAGCGACGGGGAAACCTCGCCGTCGGTTCTTCGTAGTTAAAGAAGGGACGAGAGGAGACGAAGATGACCGACGGCAAGGGAAGCAATCCCATGATTTGCCCGCGTTGCGACCGGGGGCTCAAGTATGTCGGGACGAAGAAGTTCCATGAAGGGAGCCGCGGCTGGGGCTTTTGGCTGGGGGACCTGGGCGAGCTCTTCACCCACCGCGAGCACTTCGATATCTACGTTTGCGAGCGCTGCGGCCGGGTGGAGCTCTTCGTTGACGGCATCGGCGAAGAGTTCCGCCCGCATTGACCGCGGCCCGGCCCCCGTCCGAGAAGCACGATCGGTCCGCGGCATTTCTCGTCCGCGTTTTTCTGTTTTCCTTAGAAAACGGTGAGTAACCGCTCTAATCCTAGTTCTTTATGGCTTTATCTTGTTTCGATGAAGTGATATGTGATATATTACTATCGCCGCTTCATGAGTTTTCTCAGCGTCGGTCCCATCCTTTTCTCCGGCGCCCTTATCCATCCAGCGATGTCCGCCGACTTTTTTCGTCAGGAGGAATCCTAATGACTCAGCCTCATCGGATGCCCGCTCTGTTGGCTCTGATCGCGCTCGTCACGCTCTTCACCGGCGTCGCCGCCGGGCAGGCCGCTCTCGACGAGAGCATCATCAAGAGCTTCCGCTTCCGCAACCTCGGTCCCTTCCGGGCCGGCTCCTGGGTGACGGCGATCGCCGTGCCCGAAACGCCCCTGCGCGAGCACCTCTACACG
>JAFGBC010000257.1 GCA_016933355.1 Candidatus Aminicenantota bacterium | reverse complement strand
TTCGGGATCTTCCACGGGTCGTTCCGCAGCCCATACTTCGCCCTGCTCTCCCTCAAGGTCAACCTCCAGCAGGTCGCCGCCGCCCTCTTCCGCGTCAAGCCGCCCTTCCCGTCCGTTCCCTGGGCCTTCTCGCTGGCCGTCCTGCTCGCCGTTTGCGCGGCCGCGGCTCTGGTCCTCCACAAGCGCGTCAAGAGCGTCGAGGTCATCAAATGAGCGCCGTCATCGAGACGTCGAAGCTCTCCAAATGGTACGGGAACGTCCTGGGCCTGAGCGACGTCACGCTGACGATCGGTCCCGGCATTCTGGGCCTGCTCGGGCCCAACGGGGCGGGCAAGTCGACCTTCTTCAAGCTCCTGACCGGACAGCTCAAGCCTTCGATCGGGACCGTGACCGTCTTCGGCGCGCCCATCCGGAACAACCAGCGGACCTTCCGGCGCATCGGGCTCTGCCCCGAGCAGGACGCGCTCTACGAGGAGCTCACCGGCTGGGAGTTCCTGACCAACCTGCTCCGGCTCTACGGTTACGGGCGGGCCGAAATCGAAGCCCGGGCCGAGCGGGCTCTTGAGACGGTCGAGCTCCTGGAGGACAGGGACCGGATCGTGCGCGGCTACAGCCGGGGCATGCGTCAGCGCCTCAAGTTCGCCCAGGCCGTCGCCCATGACCCCGAGGTCGTCATCCTCGACGAGCCGCTGAGCGGCCTCGACCCGCTCGGCAAGCGGAAGCTGATCCGGCTCATCAAGGACTTCGGGCGCGAGGGCCGGACCGTCCTGGTCTCGAGCCACGTCCTGCCCGAGATCGAGGCCCTGACCGCCAACATCGTCCTCGTCCACCAGGGCAAGATCCTGGCCTCGGGGGACATCCACTACATCCGGGACCTGATCGACACCCACCCTCACATCGTCGCCGTCCGCTCCTCGGCGGCACGGACCCTGGCCGGCCATTTCGTCGGGGAGCCGTACGTCCACAAGGTCCGGTTCGAGAACGGCGGGGAGCTCGTCCTGTTCGAGACGTCCAATCGGGATCGGTTCTTCGAGCGCCTGACCCGCTATGCCGCCGACACCGCCTCCGGCGTCGAGGAGATCACCTCGCCCGACGACAACCTGCAGGCGGTCTTCGATTATCTGGTGGGGGCCTGACATGAAATCGATCCGCGAGGTATTCGCCTTCTACGCCTTTTACGGACGTAAAACGCGCCGGACCTTGGCCTTCCTCCTCATCGCGCTCATCCCGGTCGCCATCGCGACCATCTTCCGCTTCCGACAGGCCTTCGAGGGCGACGGCAGCTACGACGGTCTTTACCTGTTCACGAACGTGATCATGACCTTCTTCCTCCAGTTCCTGGTCCTGATCCTGACCTTGTTCTTCGGAACCTCGGTGCTGTCCGAGGAGGTCGAGGGCCGGACCTTGACTTACCTCGTGACAAGGCCGGTCTCCAAAGCGGCCCTCCTCGTCGGAAAATACCTGGCCTACTCCCTGATCGTCTCGGTCCTTGTCTGGACCGGGCTTGTGGCCTGCTTCTTGATCTTGTGCTTCGCCAGGTTGGGGGAAGCCCAGGTCTGGATGGTTCTCCTGCGCTACCTCGGGGTCCTGACGCTGGGCATTCTGGCCTACGGCGCCTTCTTCACCTTCCTGGGCAGCTTCCTCAAGAAGTCGATCATGGTCGGGCTGATTTTCTCGTTCGGCTGGGAGAACGTCATCCAGTATTTCCCGGGCTCGACCCAGCGCTTCGCCATCGTCCATTACCTAAAGTCGCTCCTGCCCGGCGTCCTCCAGTCGCGCGGCCGCTTCTCGTTCCTGACCTTCCGCCTCAACCCGACCTCCTGGCCCGTTTCCATCCTGACGCTGCTCCTGATCACGGCCGGCTTCCTGACCCTGGCCGTCCTCCTCTTCCAGAGCAAAGAGTACAACTACGAGGATTGAGCCGCCGCGGCTTGACTCGGGCCGGCGGGTCGCGATAGAGTTCCCGTTAGGGTGCCTTGATTCCCTAGCCTGTTCAAGGAGGTCTCGGGTGAAAAAAGCGCTTGTCACGGCCGCGGTGCTGGTCTGTCTGGGGCCCGTCCTTGGGATCCCGGCGAACGAAGGGCCGCTGCAGTCCATCGAGCTCAAGAGCGGGCTCGACGCCTCGAATTATCGGGTCAGCTACTTCTACGGCCGCGACGAGGCCGACTGGATCACGGACGTTCCCGCCGGCGAGGCCGTCCTCCGGCATCACGTCCGGGACGTCCTCGCCCCGCTCGCCCTGGCCCATTCGTCCTGGCTGGGCGGCCGCGCCGACGACTGGGGCATCGAGATCGCCGCCAACGCCACGGGCATTTATATCGCGGGCATGACGAAGAGCATGAACTTTCCGCCCCATACGGCCGCCAAGCCGAGGAACGATGCCTTCGTAACCAAGCTGTCGCCCGACGGCAAGCGCCTCGTCTATACGGCGTTTTTCCCGGTCGCCCTGAGGGCTTATGAGCTGGGGCTGGCCGTGGACGACAAGGGGAGCGCCTATCTGGCCGGGAACACGCAGTCGCGGCTGTTCCCGATCAAGAACGCCTTCCAGCCCACGATCGGAGGCGGCCAGGACGGGTTCATCCTCAAGATCTATCCGAGCGGCAAGGGCCTCATCTATTCCTCCTACCTGGGCGGGGCCCGGGAAGATTGCTGCTGCGGCCTCGTCCTTGGCCCCGACGGCGTCGCCCATCCGGGCGGTTACACGATGAGCTCCGATTTTCCGGTCGTCGAGCCGTTCCAGGATCGTCTCCGCGGAAAGATGGACGCCTTCGTCGCCCGCGTTTCAGCGGACGGAAAAACGCTCCTCGCCTCGACCTATCTCGGGGGGACCGGCGCGGATTGGTGCCGGGACGTCGCCCTCGATTCTTCGGGAGGCGTATACGCGGTTGGGTATTCGACCAGCCGGGATTTTCCCGTCAAGAACGGAGTCCAGATGGCGTTCGGGGGGAACCAGGATGCCTTCGTCACGAAATTCCCCCCCGCCGACCTGAGCCGGCTCTCCTATTCCACGTACCTCGGCGGAGGAAGCAAGGACGACGGATACGGGATCGCCGTCGACGACGCGGGGGCCGCCTATGCCGTCGGCTATACCGCGGGCCAATTCCCCGTGAAGAACGCCTTTCAAAGCGCGCGCAAGGGGAGCACGGAAGCCTTCGTCGCGAAGATCGACCCGAAGGGAAAGAGCCTGGTCTATTCGACCTATCTGGGCGGCGGCGCCGGGGACATCGGCTCCGACGTCCGCGTCGACGCCGCCGGCGCGGCTTACGTCGTCGGGTTCACGCGCAGCCGGGATTTCCCCTTCCGCAACGCCTATCAGTCGGTCATGAAGGGCAGTTCGGACGCGTTCTTGACCGTCTTCCGCCCCGACGGCAAGAGGCTCCAGGAGTCCACCTTCTTGGGTGGGGTCTATTCCGAGCAGGGCGTCGGAATCGCCCTGGACGCCGAAGGGAATATCCTGCTGACCGGGCAGACTGAAAGCCCCGACTTCCCGTCGGCCTGGGCTTTTCAAAACAAGCTGGCCGGCGGCCTCGACGCGTTCGTCGTCAAGTTCAAGCGCGGCGACGACTAGAGGGACCATCGGGGAACAAAAAAGAAGGGCGGTCTTCGGGAGAAGGCCGCCCCATAAATTCTTTCGTTCCGGCAGGGGCGCCCCGGGCGCGCCGTCGTCGCTATTCCTCGATCTCGTCCTCGGACGTCTCGGTCTCGGGCTTCTTGGTCAGCAAGCTTTCGGCTTTTTCCTCGGCCTTGGCCTTGAGCTTGTTGAGGAGGTCTTCGGGGAGCTCGGCCGAAATCGTGATGGCGTCGGGCCCCGAGCTGATGACGATCTTCTCGAGGACCTCGCCCAGGGCCGGCTCCTGGCTCGAAGCCATGGCGCCCATGGCCTTGAGGCCGTCGAGCATCGTCGCCAGCTCCTTGTTCTTGGCCTCGTCTTTGTTGAGGCCCTTGATCTCGGCCACGAGCCCCTTGTTCTTGTAGTCGAAGAGCATCGTCACGCCGTAGAGACCCTTGAGGTTGCCCATCATCGGGTTCTCTGCGGCAGCCTTCTCCATGGCCTCGGCCGGCACGGCGAACGCGCTCCAGACCATGGCGTCTTTGCGGACGCCTTTGAGGATCGCGGCCAGGGCTTCGTTCTTCAGGATGCTCTCCGTCTTCTTCTGCTGGGTGTCGATGACGGACTTGATCGCGTTTTCGGTGCCGCCGGCAATGATCGCGTCGCTCAGGAACGTCACGTAGGCCGGCTTGTCGCCGTCCTTTTCGGGGACCGTGTAGAGCGTCACGCCGCTATAGGTCGTCTCTTGGACGTCTTTGGCCTCAGCCTTGATCTTGGCCAGAAGGTCGTCCTTTTTATAGTCCATGTTCAGGATGACTGCGGCCTCAGTCGCCTTGCCGGACAGGTCGCCCGTCATCCCGACAGCCAGGAAGTGGATATCCTTCTGCGGATCGATTCCCGTTTTCTCGATGAATTCCTTGTACTTCGCCGCCATTTTTTCCTCTTGGATGGCTTTGACGGCGGCGTCGGTGTTCATGATCCGTCCCATATCCATGACGATGACGCCGTTCGTGGATTGAGGCAGATAGCCGAGCAGGCTTTCGGCGCTGCTTGCCCCTGCGCCTTTCTTGGCGCAGGACGCGGCCGGGATGAGGATCAGGGCGAGGCAAAGGACGAGGACGATGTTTCTTTTCATGATGGTACTCCTCCTAGATTCATCCTAGTATACGCATATTCGCGGCAAAAGTTCAATCCCTTAAGCGCGAAGGACGGGTCTTTTCCGGATCGAACCGCTGGAGACGAATGCCGACTTTAGCCCCCCGCGCATGCCCCGGATTTACCGGAAGGGCGTTTTCGATTATAGTCAAGGGTTAACGGAGGTCCCGATGAAGAAATGCGTTTCCTTCCTCGCCGTCCTGGCCGTCGGCGCCGGGCTGTGGGCCGCGTCGTCCCCGTCCGCCGCCGGGACCATCCTGCCCCTGAAAGACCGACACACCGTCCAGGACCGCTGGCTCGGCGCGCGCCTCGAGACCGTCCTCCCCGAGATCATGAGGCGCGAGGCGGTCGACATGTGGGTCGTTATTTGCCGGGAGTACAATGAAGACCCGGTCTATCTGAGCCT
>JAFGBC010000256.1 GCA_016933355.1 Candidatus Aminicenantota bacterium | reverse complement strand
TCTTCACGACGACGATCGACCCCTCCGATTACCATATCGTCCGGGAGTCGCCCGCGACCGGCGACGTCGTCTACGAGGCGCTCAAGAGCGGCGATCCCCATGAAAAGGTCGATCTCGTCTTCCTGGCCGAAGGCTACACGCTCGAGGACAAGGACAAGTTCAAAGCCGACGTCGACCGTTTCGCGGGACTCCTTTTCGCCGTCGAGCCCTACAAGAGCGCCAAGTCCGCGTTCAACGTCCGCGGCGTCTTCCGGCCCTCCCCCGAGCGCGGCATGGACGAGCCCCGCCAGGAGCGCTACAAGCGGACCGTCCTCGACGCCTCCTTCAACGCCTTCGACCTCGACCGCTACATGCTCGTCGATCAGGGCCACCGGCTGAGGGCCATGGCCGGCCAGGTGCCCTACGACGCGATCGTCGTCCTCGTCAACAGCGCCCGCTACGGCGGCGGCGGGATCTACAACGACTACGCCGTATCGACCGTGGACAATCCCCGCGTCGTCTTCATCCACGAGCTCGGCCATTCCTTCGCCGGGTTGGCCGACGAGTACTATGCGTCCGAAGTCAGCTATCACGATTTCTACCCCAAGGGCGTTGAGCCGCTCGAGCCCAACATCACGGCCCTCCTCGACCCCGCCAACGTCAAGTGGAAGGACCTCCTTTCGCCGGGGATCGCAGTCCCGACCGAATACGGAAAGGACCGGATCGAAGCCGTTCTCGCCGACGGGACCAAGGTCCGCCATGCCGAGAAGGACGAGCTCGACCGCGCGAAGCTGGACAAGCTACCCGAGCCCAAGGTCAAGGCAATCCAGGAGAAATACCGCAAGCTGAACCAGGAGATGCTGAAGAAGATCGCCGACATCCGCGGGCAGTACGCGCACCTCGAAGACAAGGTCGGCGTTTTCGAGGGTGCGGGCTATGCAGCGAAGGGGCTCTACCGATCCCAGGTCTACTGCATCATGATCTCGAGCCCCAAGAACGAGTTCTGCGCCGTCTGCCGGGAGGCGATCCGGCGGATGATCGCTTTTTACGGCCGATAAGGAGGGCGCACGCTTCCGAAGCGGAGATGTCGCTCCATCTCATCGGATGACCTTTCCGCCGCCCCTCCATGGCGTCGGTTCTCTCCCTAGAAACTCATCGAGGATCGTTGCGTCGACCCGGTAGAAATGGGCCTGATCGCCCACGAATTGCCGGCTGAGGGAGCGGATGAAGAAGAGAGATTTTCCGTCCGGCGACAGCGATGGGAAGCGCTCGAAGGCTTCGGTGTTGACGGCGGGGCCGAGCCTCTCGGGAGCGCTCCAGGAGCCGTCCGCCCGACGAAAGCTGATGCCGATGTCGGTGAGCATCGGCGGCCCTTCGGGAGGGGCACAGGAAAGAAGAAGGAACCGCTCATCCGGGTCGATCCAGGGGTCGACCAGAAGCGGGACGTCCGCGAGCGGACCGGCCAGCTTTTCCGGCGGCGCATATCGGCCTTCGGAATAGCGGGACACATAAATGCCCGGCGCTCTTTCCGTGAGCACCCGTCCCGAGAAATAGATATTCCCGCTGCGGGCGACGGACACCTGGCCCTTGGTCATCCGGTCGTCGACGGTGGGCTCGATAGGCTCGGGCCGGCCCCAGCCCGATCCGGTCCTCTCGACGACGCAGATCGCCGTGCGGGCCGCGGACGAGTCGCCCGCCGGAGGGAGCTCGGCGCTGAAAAAGAGGCGCTTGCCGTCGGGCGAGAACGCCGGGCCTCCGTTGCCGGACGGGGCAGCGAACGGCGCGACGGCCGGCTTGGAGAAAGACGCTCCGTCGAAAGCGCTGTAATAAATGGTCTGCGTCCGGTCATCCAAACGGATTGCCGACCAGAAGACTCCTGTTCCGTCCGGCGCGAAAGCCGGTTGGCCGTGTGGGCAGGCTCCCGCGGCGAGCGTCTCGGGCAAGAACTTCGCCGGCTCGGCGCCCGGAGCCGGTTGTCCAAAAAGGCTCTTGGGAGAGCACTCCCCGCCGGCCTGCGAGCCTATGAATTTGGGCGCCGCGCCGGGAAGGAGAAGACCGATATCCTTGTAGTATTGACGGACCATGTCGATCTTGCCGGGCGCGTCGCCTTCCAGCCGGATCGGAAGATGGGTCAAAGCGATGTGATCGGGCTTGAGGATTTCCTGGAGAAAGCGGGCGCAATTGGGCTCGAGGGGAAACCAGTAATGGATCAGAGCCAGGTCGACGGAACCGGCGCTCAGGCCGAAGGCCCGGAAGACCTCGGGCTTTCCGTTCGAATCGCCCTCGTGCCAGACGCGCCGGCCGCCGAGTTCGACGAGATACATAAGGTTCATGGGATCGTCGCGGTCGCCGCTGTGCAGGGTGCGCATCGCCGCGACCGGGATCCCCGCGAGGGTCCGCTCGGCCTTCTCCCCGGCCTTGAGATCGAGCGCTACGATGCGAGACCCGATCTTAGCCCAGTCCGCGGCCGCCCGGCGCATCGCGTCGACCGCGTCCGCAGGCGCCAGCAGGACAGCGTTTGGATGAGCGTCCAGATACCGGACGCCTAAGCCCGGTTCGAAATGATCGGGATGGTTGTGGGTGACGAGCACGAGATCCACGCCGTCGAAAGGAGGCTCTCCTTTCATGATCTTGTCGAGCGTCTCCGGCTCGGGCGCCCGGTATTCCGGATTCGGCTTGTCGAAGAGCGCGTCGATCAGGATTTTCGTGTCGCCCGAGGCCAACAGGACGCCGCAATTGGCGACGTAGGTCAGCACGAGCGGCTCGTTGCCGGCCGCGGGCTTAACGCAGCCGGGATTCCCGGCCAGAAGACCCGGCCCGGCCCCACCCATCCCGATGATCGCCGCTAGCAGGCAGCAGCGAATGATGTTCCGCGTTGTCTGCGCTGTTTTCATGAAAGGGATCTCCTTCATCCTAGTATTTTTTTGCCAACCGCGAAGATCCGCTCGTTCTTGATTTCGAAGCCGTAGGGGTTTCGCCGTTCCAGGAAGTCGACGACGAATCCCGCCCGATGAAAATAGCCTTTGACTTCTTCTTCGTTGAACAAAGAGAAATAGATAT
>JAFGBC010000255.1 GCA_016933355.1 Candidatus Aminicenantota bacterium | reverse complement strand
CGGCCTTTCGAACACGGGCGCGAGACGGCGCCACAAGGCGTTGAAGCGATCCTGCGTCTCCCGATAGAGCTCCGAGCGTCCGGGGTCGGGGAGAAAGGAGTCGCGTCCCTTGACGACCATCCTTTCTGCCAGGCCGGGGATGGAGACGTCCTCGCCCTTCTCCCGTCTCCAGGCCCAGATCGACTGGAGCGCCGCGCCGAAGGCCGCGGCCTCCTGCTCCTGAAGCGTGACCACGGGCGTCCTGAAGACGTCGGCGACGATCTGGAGCCATAGACGGCTCTTGGCGCCGCCTCCGGTGGCCCGGATCTCGGCCGGGCGCAGCCCGAGCTCTTTCAGGCGTCCGAACCCGTAGCCGAGGTTGAGGATCGCGCCCTCCAGGACGGCCCGCGCCATGGGGGATCGGCCGAAGGCCGCCCGGTTCAGTCCGATGAAGGCGGCGCTCGCGTCGGGAAGGGCCGGCACGCGTTCCCCGTCGACGAACGGGAGAAAGACCAGCCCGGAGGCGCCTGCGGGCGCGTCCGCGGCCAGGCGCTCGAGCTCCTCGTTCGATATCCCGCCCAGAAGAGACTTGTACAGCTCCGTGGCGTTCGTGACGTTCATCGTGCAGAGGAGGGGAAGCCAGCCGCCCGTGCTGTCGCAGAAGACCGCGATTTCGCCCCGGGGGTCGGAGAACGGCTCCGCGGAGTAGGAATAGATCGTCCCCGAGGTCCCCAGGCTCAGCGTGCAGACGCCGGTCGAAACATTCCCTGTCCCGATCGCGCCCATCATGTTATCGCCGCCGCCGCTCGAAACGAGGACCTTCTTGAACCCGAACCGGGAGGCGATCTCCGGTTTGAGATATCCGAGGGGGAGCGAGGGGTGGGCGATTTCGGGCAGGGCGTCGGCCAGCCGCGGGTCGACGGCCGCGACGGCTTCGGGATGCCAGCGCCTGTTCCGGACGTCCATCAACCCGGTTCCCGAGGCGTCGCCGTATTCCATCCGGGCGACGCCGGTCAGGACGAAATTCAGAAAATCGTGGGGAAGAAGGACCCGGGCCAGGCGCCGGAAACGCTCCGGCTCGTTCTTCTTGAGCCAGAGGATCTTCGAGGCCGTGAAGCCGACGGCCAGGCTGATGCCGAGCTTCTCGCGATAAGCGTCGTGTCCGCCCAGCTTGGCCCGAAGCTCCTCGGTTTCCGCGACGGTCGAAGTGTCGTTCCAGAGCTTGGCCGGGCGCAGCGGGCGGCCGTCGGCGTCGAGCGGGACGAAGCCGTGCTGCTGGCCGGAGACGCCGAGCGAGACGACGGCGGCAGGGGAGGCCTTGGCGTCCTTGAGCGCTGCGCGCAAAGCCGCCTCGAGCGCCGTCAGCCAGACTGCGGGGTCCTGCTCGCTCGCTCCGGGCGGCAGCCCCGCGATCATCGCGTGGGGCGCCGCGCCGCGGCCGACGACCCGACCGCTCTCCGCGTCGACGACGAGAGCCTTGGTCCCCTGCGTCCCCGAATCGATCCCGACCGCGTGCATCGCGTCCTCCTTCCTTCACGAGGGCCGGCGGTCCCGTCCTTCGTCCGGGCCGCTCTTGAGCTTGTGGAGAATCGCCTTGATCTCGGCGTACCCCTTCACCGCGACGAGGATGGAGACGACGGTGAAGCCGCCAACGCCCAACGCCAACACGACGAGCCAGACCGCGGGCCAGAACGTCATGCCGCCTCTCCTTTCGGTGCGTCAGGATCCAGGAGATTCTGGGCGACCGAGCCGCCGACCATGCCCGACAGGGCCAGGATGTAGCTCCAGAGGCCGAGGCGGCTGACGGGCGGGTGCGCCGGCAGGAAAAAGAGGACGGTCGGCACCGCGCCCAGGATAAACGCGGCATAAGCGCCCCAGCGCCGGCCGCGGAGGAGTCCGAAGCGGCGGTCATGCAGATAGAGGCCGAAGACGGCCGATACCAGCGTTCCGGCCAGGAACAGGTTGACGGCCAGCATGAGATAGAAGAACAGGAGCTCCTCGGACTGAAAACGGAACGACCACCAGAGGATGAACAGGATCATGGCCGCCATGGTCGCCCGGTTGACGAGCAGGCGGCTCCGGTCTCCGAGCCGGCGCCCGGTCAGACGTTCATAGGCGACGCCGATGATGTCTTGCGAGATGACCGAGCTCCAGGACAAAAGATAGCTGGCGTAAGTGGACATCGAAGCGGCGAGAAGGGCGGCCAGAAGAAGCCCGAGCAGGCCCTTGGGCGTCAGGCCGGCGATCATGAGCGGCAGAGCCTGGAGAGGGTCTTCCGGCCGCGTCGTCAGATAGGCCAAGGCCATGACCCCCCAGAAGACCGGGATGATGGCCCGGGCCAGGAACAGGACGCTCGACCAGGCGAAGATGCGGGCTCCGGTCCGCGCGTCCTTGGCCGCGAAGATCCGCATCGTAATGTAAGGCGCGATCGTCAGGACCGAGAGCTGGAACAGGAGCTGCCAGAGGACGTAGCTCAAGCCGAACGGACTGCCGGCGGCGAAGGGGTTGAGGCCCTTGGGCCCGAAGGCCTCGGCCGACGACGCGACGATCCGGGGCCAGCCGAGCTTGAGGACCCCGAACACGGTCAGGAAAATCATCCCCAGGCTGAGGAGGATGTACTGGACGTAGTTGGTGAAGATGACCGAAACCATTCCGCCCAGGGCCGTGTAGGCCAGGACGACGGCCAGGAGACCGATCATCGTCCAGAGGACGGCGTCCTGGGGAAGGCCGGTCACGGTGTTGATAAACTTGGCTTCGACGCCCGGAAAGACGCCGAAGTTGATCAGGCCGCCGACGGCCATCAGAAAGCCGGCCAGGAAGCGGACGCCCCGCCCGTACTTGCGCTCGAAGAGCTCGGGCAGCGTCATGATCCTGAGCTCGATCAGGGGCTTGATAATGAACCCGGTCCGGCCCAGGAACAGGACGACGACGAAGAAGGGGAGGCCGATGATCAGGGCGGCCAGGCCGTTCCTGTAGCCGGCCTCGGCCAGGTACATGTAGGTGATGATGCCGATCTCGGACGCGATGAGCGAGGCCAGCCCGAGGTGGAGGCCCATCGAGCGCTCGGCGACCAGAAAGCCGGCCAGGCCCCGGATGGATTTGCGGGCGAACGTCCCCGCGTAGAGAACTAGGGCGACATAGCCGGCGACGATGGCGACATCGACGGCGTTCAGGCTCATGCGCTAATAGTTCTGCCAGTCCGGCTTGTGCTCGTAGACGTAGCGGTAGTAATCGGCCTTGGTCAGGCGCGCGGCGGCCGGCTCGTCCAGGAGGAGCACCGTCCGCGGGTGGAGCTGTAGGGCCGAGGCCGGGACCAGGGCGGTGATCGGCCCTTCGACGGCGCGGGCGACGATCTCGGCCTTTTTGGCGCCGAAGGCGAGGAGGAGGATCATTCGGCTGTCCAGGATGGTCCCGATGCCCATGGTCAGGACGTGGAAGGGGACCTTGTCCTCACCGCCGAATTCGGCGGCGTTGTCGCGCCGCGTCTGGAGGGTCAGCGTCTTGATCCGTGTCCGCGAGCCGAGCGAGGAGGTCGGCTCGTTGAACCCGATGTGGCCGTCCGGCCCGATGCCCAGGATCTGGATGTCGATCCCGCCCGCGGTCCGGATGTCGTCCTCGTATTGGCGGCAGTAGGACGGAATGTCGGCGGCCGTGCCGTCCGGAATATGGATCCGATCCCGTGCGACGTTGACGTGCCCGAAGAGATGCTTTTCCATGTAGGCGTGGTAGGAGGCGGGATGGTCGTGAGCGAGGGCGACGAACTCGTCGAGGTTAAAGGTCGTGATCCGGCTGAAATCCAGGCCGTCCTCGCGATGCATCCGGACCAATCGGGCGTAGAAGGGGATCGGGGTTGATCCGGTCGGGAACCCGATCACGGCGTGGGGCTTGTCCTTGATGACCGCGGCGACCATCCGGGCCGCCAGCAGTCCGGCCGCTGCGGCGTCGGGCTGGATGATGACTTCCATGGCGGCGCATCCTTTCCCCGGGCGCTAGCGCGTCCGGGCCCTGGCCTTGATCCTGGCCGCGACGTCGGCGCGGAAGGCGTCGATGAAGCCGAGGACGTAATCGGCGATATCCCGGGTCGGCTCGGCGACGACCGGGGTCAAATCCATGGCGAACCAGAGCTCGTCGTAGACGTCGGTGCCGTGCGACTCGAAATAGCTCGCGTTGGCCCGCCGCCGACCCGTCGTGGCCAGGTCGTAGCGCTTGCCCCCGGCGATCTGGGAGTCGTAGACGGCGAGGAGCCCCGCCGACAGATGTTCGCGGCCGCCGACGTCGAGCGGGATCTTATCCTTGTCGTCGAGCCAGTCGAGGTCGCGCCAGACCTCGCAGCCGAGGACACGGCGCGGCCTTCGCTCGGCCGGGAGCCGGCGCAGGGAATCCAGGACGGCGAGACCGACGGCGACATGGGTGTCGTGCTTGTCGGCCGGGTTGTGGGTGTAGACGACCTCGGGACGGCACGTCGTCAGGACGAGGTCGAGGTCCCGGCTGAGGCCGGGATGGCCGGGATCCTTGACGACCGCGCTTGCAAGGTTGAGCTGGACCAGGACGCCGTAATCGCCGACGATCGCGGCTTGCTCCTGCTCCCGGCGCCGGAGGGCCGCCATCTCTTCGTCCGAATAAGAGGCATAGGGGCCGCTGCGCGGGCTGCCCGAGCCCGACGTTCCGATGACGGCGCCGAACCACCGGTCGGGCTTCCGGTAGCAGTGGAGGATGCCGTGGAACGCCATGATCTCGAGGTCGTCCTGGTGAGCGCCGATCCCGAGGTGGGTGACCCGCCGGAACGCGGATTCGGCCGGCGTTCCGTCCGGCACGAAGACGGACGCGGAGGGATTGGTGAAGGTCATCGAGCTCGTCCTTCCCCCCGGGTCGGGATTCGGGGAAGGCTGGCGGCGGCCACGGCCTGTCCGACCCGGCGGCTTTTTTCTTCGAGAAGATGGACGGCGACGCGCTCGGCCAGGTCCGGGAATTCGGTCCTCAGGACCTCGCCGGCCTTGGCGACGATGGCTTCGCCGCCGGCGCCGGAGAGGACGCGGCCTAGGACGAGCAGGTCTCCGAAATCGTAGAAGAGCGCGTAATAGGGGATCGCGTAGCCCAGATAGATGCCGATTGTCTCGAAGACCGCCCGGGCTCCGGGATGGCCGTCCTCGGCGCGGCGCTGGATCTCCTTCAGCCGCTCGGGGAGCGGAACGTCGGCGGCGAAGGCGAACCCGGCCGCCGGCGCGAGCTTGTTGACGGCCTGCTGCGAGAAATAGAGGGCGCCGACGCCGACGTCCCCCGACCATTCGTCGGGCGGCGCGGCCGGGTTGGCGTCGACCGGGACGAAAGCCAGCTCGTCGAGCCAGCCCGGGATACGCCCGGCGCCGTTAACGTAGCCCGCGGCCTGGCTCGAACCCATGGCGACCCCGAGCATGGGCGTCCGGCCGAGGGTCAGGGTGCCGACCAACGCCGTCACTTCGCCGTCGTTGATGACCTCGAGCGGGACGCCCCACTCCCGGCGCATCTCGAGAAACATGGGGCGGACCCTTTCTTCAAAGACGTCCTCGGCCACCCCCCGGAACAGGGAAGCGATCCGGACCTGGTTGTCGATGTAGACGCCGGCCGCGCTCCCGCCGATGGCGTCGACGCGGGGCAGCCGGGCGGCCGCGGCTTTCAAGCCGTCCTGGATCCGGCCGTAATGAAAGGCGGGATCGGGCTGCGTCCCGGGCTGCCAGGGGATCTCCTCGCTATAGACCGGGTTGCCGTCGACGACGGCCGCGACCTTGAAATCGCTCGCGCCCAAGTCGAACCCGACCCGGCAGCCGTCCCAGTGGCCTCCCAAGACCGAAGACGCCTCTTTTTCCGACGGGGACTCCCGCTCGCCGGCGAGGACAAACGCGAACGGCTTGCGGTAGATCCGGCTCATGACCCGAGCGTCGAAGGCGCGGCCGCCCTCCGCGGAGTAGAGGACGCGAAGAGATTCGCCCAGAGCCTTCGGCCCTTGCCAGACGATCTTCCACCCGCCGCGCGACCAGAGCAGGAATTTGACGAGGCGCTCGGCCCAGATCCGCGTTGCCGCGTCATCGCATCCGGGAGGAAGGAGCCGGGTCTCGAAGACCGAGACCAGGCCGTTCTCCCGCTCGACGCCGACCCGGAGCGGCTCGCCGCCTCCGGCGGCGGCCAGGGCTTCCCGGTAGCGGAGAAGGCCGAGCGACAGCGGCCGGAAGCCGGGGTCGAGAGGCGAAGCGACTCGGGGCGGAGCGTCCAGGAGAGCGGGCAGCGCCGGCCGAAGTTTCATCGCTCGGGATTATAGCACGCCCCAACCCGCGGTCAAACCGGGGACGGGGTTCGCTTTCTTTTCCAGGACACGTAGGCGGGCAGCCCCGCGGCCAGGATGCCGACGCCGATCAGGGACTGCCTCGGTTCCGTCCGGAGCGTATTGAAGAACACCGCCAGGTTGGCGAGGACGAACAAGGCGGGAAGGACGGGATAGCCCCATGCGCGGTAGGGACGCTCGGCGTCCGGGCGCGTGCGGCGGAGGATGATAACGGCGAACCCGGTCATGGCAAAGAACAGGACGAGGGCAAAGATGACGTATTCGATCAGGAAGCTGAACGTCCCGGACAGGCAGAGCAGGCAGGCCCAGACGGCTTGGGCGATGAGGGCGCGGCCGGGCACCCTGTAGCGGGGATGGATCTCGGCCAGCCGCTTGAAAAAGAGTCCGTCCTTGGCCATGGCGTAGTAGACGCGGGGGCCGTAAATGATCGTCGCGCTCAAACAGCCGAAGATGGACAGGGCGATGAGCGCGCCGAAGATCCATCCGACGCCCGGCCCGAAGAGCTGGAGGACGGCGGCTTCGCCGATTCTCAGCGTTCCCCGGATGCGGTCCATGGGCAGCGCGGCGAGATAGACGAGGTTGAGGCCGAGGTAGATCGCGGTCACGGTGAGCGTCCCCAGGATCAGGCCGAGCGGGATGTTCCGCTTCGGGTTCCGGACCTCCTCGGCCGTGCAGTTCAGCGCGTACCAGCCGTCATAGGCCCAGAGCACGGTCAGGACGGCCGCGCCGAAGGCGCTCAGGTCGAGAGACGACAGGCCGCCCAAGGCGCCGACGGGCGCCGTGAGTCCGGCTTTGCGGCCGAAGAGAAGCCCGAGGACCGCGATTCCCGCGACGGCAAGGATCCGGGCGACGGCGAAGATGTTCTGGAAGACGACGCCGCTCCGGATCCCGAGGTAGTTGACGCCCGTGACGATGACGATCGAGACGGCGCCCGCGACCTGTCCGAGGGTCACGACCGCCGGAATCCCGGCTCCGTTCAGGTCCAGGACCCCGGCGGCAGGCTCGAAACCGGGCCAGACCGCGCCGAGATAGTCGGCAAACCCGACGGCCAGGGCGGCGATGCCGCCGCATTCGATGACCCAAAAGAATCCCCAGCCGAAGAAGAACGCGGCGCCGCGCCCGTAGGCTTCGCGGAGATAGATATACTGTCCGCCCGAGCCCGGATACATCGCGCCCAATTCGGCGAAGGTCAGCGCGCCGAAGAGCGTGATCAAGCCCCCGGCCAGCCAGACGAGGAGGATCGGCCCGGGCGACGGGACGGATTGGGCGATGAGCCCGGTCGTCATGAAGATGCCGGAGCCCAGGACGCCGCCGACGACGAGCAGGCTGGAATCGAGGAGACCCAGGCGGCGGAGAAGCCCGCGTCCTTCGCCGTCTCCCTCCTTTCGGGCTGCAGCCAAGCGGACGTCCTCCGCGTCGGCCCGGTCAGGCCTTCTGGGACAGCGCGGCGGCGACTTCTTGGACGAGCGGGGCGCTGCCGAGATAGAGGGCCGTCCGCTGGTGCGGCGTCTCAGGGACGACGTCGAGGATGCTGCGGGCCTGCTCGTCCACGGCCAGTCCGCCGGCCTCGTGGCACATGAAGGCGGTCACCGCGGCCTCGTACATGAGGCGGAGCTTGCCGCTCGGCCTGTTTTTCTTGGGGTCGGGATGGTTGACGATGGCCGGGTACATGAAAATCCCGCCGTTGGTCAGGATGCGGTGGAAGTCCCCGGCCAGCGCGCCCAGGTAACGGAAAGCGTATTTCCGCTCGTTCGCGGCCAGCCATTTCTGGAGGGCGCTGCTGTAGGTCTCGCGGTTGGCGGAGTTGTAGGAGACCTCCCAGGTCTTGCGGTTTTCGGGCAGCGTCATTCGGGTCGGCTTGACGAAGTTCTGTATCTCGTCGATGTGGAAGCGCCAGCAGCCCGCTTGGCGGAGGGCGATCGTGAAGGTTCCGGTCGGGATGACGAACATGCCGGCCGCGATGTAGCTCCGGCCCGGCCGGAGGTGGAGATCTTCAGGGCCGTCGAGGTTCCGCTTGGCGACCCCGAACAGGAATCCGACCGGCAGGTTGTGGGGGACGTTCGAGGAGCCGTCCATCGGGTCGTAATAGACGAAGTAGCGGCCGCCCTCGAGGTTCATGTCGATCGGGACGTCCTCCTCCTCGCTGACGGCCTGGATGACGCGGCCCGACCGGCTCAGGTAGTGCTTGACGACGTCGTTGGCGATCTCGTCCATCTTGAGGACGTTCTCGCCCTGGACGTTGACCGACCCGGCCAGCCCCAGGTTTCCGCGCAGCGCCCCGGTCAGGTAGTAGTGCTGGATGCGCTTGGCCGCGTTCAGGATCGAGTTCATCAGGATCAGGAAGTGGTAGGTCCGGTTGTGGCGTTCCTGATGCTCGAGAAGGAAATCCATGAAGGTTTGTTCGAACTGAAGCATATTCCCCTCATATCACAGGGTCTCAGGGCGGGTCAATAGATTAGGCGCGGAGCCGTCGAACGCCCGGCTGAGATAGTCTCACAAGGGGCTGAGGATAACATCTCCTTCGCCCCTTTAAGAGAGGGATTCCGAATGAGATGCCGTCACGTTATGACCGTGGATTTGAAGCCTTTTCCGAGGACCGTGTAGGTATCGTTGATGATGACGAAGGCGTCGGGGTCGACGCGTTTGATGAAGTCGCGCAGCTCGCTGAGCTGCTTGCGGTGGATGACGGTCAAAATGATCTCGCCCTCCCGATTCAGGAAGAGCGAGCGCGACTTGAGGGCCGTCCCGCTTCGGTCGAGCTTCTTGAGGATGAAGTCCTCGATCGCGTCCGTCCGGGTCGAGGTGATCATGACGAGCTTGGAGTAGTTCCAGCCTTCGAGGATCATGTCCAGGACCTTGGTCGACAGGAAGAGGACGATGTATCCGTAGAGCGGAGCCTCGAGGTTCCTGTAGGCGATCCCGGAGGCCGAGATCACGAGAAAATCGACGATCATGATCCCGAACCCGATCGTGACGCCCGTGTACTTGTTGAGGATTTGCCCGATGATGTCGCTGCCGCCCGTCGTGGCCCGGCCGCGGAAGACGAAGCCCAGCCCGACGCCGAGCAGGATGCCGCCGTAGATCGAGGCCAGGATGGGGTTCTCGGTGGCCGACCCGAGGCGGAGGACGCGGTCGAAGACGTCGATCAGGGCCGCGGACACCCCCATCCCGAGCAGGCTTTTCAGGGCGTAATCGCGGCCCATGACCCGGGTGCCGAGGAGGAGGATGGGGATGTTGAGGCTGAGCATCATGGCGCCGACCGGGAGGCGGAAGAAATAGTTCAGGATGATGGCGATGCCCGAGACGCCGCCGGGGACGAAATGATGGGGGATCAGGAACAGAGCGTAGGAGAGGGCCATGAAGACGCTCCCCAGCCCGATCAGGGCCAAGTTGACGGCGAGCCTGCGGATTTCCTCGGGTGTGATGGTCATGGCGATGTCCTATCGACGCGCCTCATGGCGCTTGAAGTGGTCGTAGCCGCGGCGGCGGATCTCCTTGGGCCGTCCGTGAAGCCGGTAGGCCAGGACACCCTTCCGGTCCGTGACCCGGCCGATCTCGAACAGAGGACGGCCGAAGCGGCGCCGGAAAGCCGCGGCGACAGGGCCGAACGCGTCGGGCGCGACCGTCGTCAGAAGGCAGTAGTCCTCGCCGCCGGACAGGGCGAAGTCGAGGGGTTTCCAGCCGTGCTCCCGGCAGACCGCGAAGAGGGAGGGCGAGAGGGGAAGCTTTTCGAGGTCGAGCGCCGCCCCGCGCCGCGAGGCCTCAAGGATGCGTTTCAGGTCGGAGTCGATTCCGTCCGAGACGTCCATGAGGGCGCGGACGCAGGGCCGGCGTCCCAGCCAGGCGCCTTCTGCGAGGTGGGCGCGCGGACGGCGGTGGGCGGCGACGAGGGGCCGCTCATCCCGTCCGATCGGCAAGCCCTCGGTCAGGACGCGGAGCCCGGCGCCGGAATCGCCGAGGACGCCGGTGACCGCGATGATATCCCCGACCCGGGCCGTCGATCGAAACCTGATCGCGCCGGGCGCCGCGGTGCCCAGGACGGCGATGTTGACGACGATCGGGCCTTTCGAATGCGTCGTGTCTCCGCCGAGGAGCGAAACGCCGTGGACGCGGGCGAGCCGTCTCAGCCCGCGAAAGAAACCGTCCACCCAGTCCAGGCCGATGTCGGCAGGGAGGGCGAGGGACAGAAATGCGCTGCGGGGCGTGCCGGCCATGGCCGCGACGTCGCTCAGGTTCACGGCGAGGGATTTCGCGCCGAGGTCGGACGCCGAGATCGTGGCCCGTAGGAAGTGGACCCCTTCGAGCAGCATGTCGGTCGTCACGAGGAGCGCGGCGCGCTTCGTCCAGGGGAGGACGGCGCAGTCGTCGCCGATGCCGGTGACGCTTCGCCCCAGACCCTTGAGGAAGGGGGGCGCGAAGCGCGCGATCAGCCCGAATTCGCCCAGGTCGGAGAGCTTCATCTCAGGCCGTCCTCCGCGCGCGCCCCTCGTCCATGGCGTCGCGGATCTCGCGGGCCGCCCGCTCAGGGTCGTCGGCGCCGCAGACGGCGGAGACGACGGCGAGGCCGTCCGCTCCCGCCGCGGCGACGGCGGCCGCGGTCCGGGCGTTGACGCCGCCGATGGCGACGAGGAGGCGGCGCGTCCGGCGGCGCAGGCGACGGAGACCCTCGATTCCCCAGGCGTTCCGGGCGTCCGGCTTGGTCGGCGTCACGAAAACGGGGCTGACCCCGAGATAGTCGACGTCCTCGGCTTCGGCGTCGATCGCCTGTTCCTCGGTTTCGACCGAGAGCCCAAGGACGGCGCCGGGGCCGAGCAAGCGGCGCGCGTCCCGGACCGAGAGGTCGTGCTGGCCGACGTGGAGGCCTTCGGCGCCGAGCGCCAGGGCGATGTCGGCGCGGTCGTTGACGATGAGCGGGACGCCGAGAGGCCGGCAGACGGCCAGGAGGCTCTTCCCGATCTCCAGGACCTCCCGGGCCGGACAATCCTTCTCCCGCAACTGGACGGCCGTAACGCCGCCGCGGAGCGCCGCGCGGACGATTTCCGGAAGCGGCCGCCCGCCCGCGTAGCCGCGGTCGGTGACGAGGATCAAGAGCGGATCGGGAAGTCGATTCATGCCGTCTCGATCTTTAATAGACGCGTGATGTCCTCTTCGGTGATCGCGTAGAGAGCGTCCAGGAATCGGACTTGAAAGGAGGCCGGCCCGGCCGCTTCGGCGCCGGCCAGTTCGCCGGCGATCCCCATGACGGCCATGGCGTGAGCGGCGGCCCTCAGGGGCGAGGGGTTGACGGCGGCAAAGGCCCCGGTCAACGCCGACGCGACGCAGCCGAGTCCAGTGACCCGGGGCATCAGCGGGTGGCCGTTGGCGGCGCGGACGATGCCGCTTCCGTCGACGACGATATCGACCGGTCCACTGACCGAAACGGCGCCTCCCGTCCGCCGGGCGATCGTCCGGGCGGCCTCGACGGCCTCTTCCGCGCCGTGACGGCTGTCGACGCCTTTGGTTTCGGCCTTGGAGAGGGCCAGAGCGCGGATCTCGGAGGCGTTTCCGCGCAGGACGGCGGGACGGGCCGCGGCGATGAGTCGGAGGGCCGTCGCGGTCCGGAACGGCGTCGCCCCGGCCCCGACCGGGTCGACCACGACCGGAATCCCTTTGCGGCCGGCCGCGCCGGCCGCCTTCTCCATGGCTTCGATCCAGGGCCGGCTCAGCGTCCCGATGTTGAGGACGAGCGCGTCCGCGATCCCGACCATATCCTCGACCTCCTCCGCGGCGTGGGCCATCACGGGCGACGCGCCCAGGGCCAGGAGCGCGTTGGCGGTCAGGTTCATGACGACGTAGTTCGTGATGTTGTGGACGAGCGGGGCGCGGGCTCGGATCGCGGCGATGTCGTTCCAGACTCCCTGAACCATGGTCATGTCTTTGTCCTTTCCCGGAATAATCGCATTTTACCAAATCCCGGCCGCGCATTTCAAAAGCCGCTTCCTTTTCCGTTTGCGTCCGCCTCCGGACTTGTGGCATATAACGGTTGTCGGTCCGAACCGAAAGGAGACCAGGCATGAACGTCGCCGTGTTGGGGGAGGTTCTGCTCCGGCTGTCTCCGCCCGGGGCGGAGCGGCTCTTTCAGTCGTCCGTCCTGCGGGCGAATTTCGGCGGCGCGGAGGCGAACGTCGCCGTCTCGCTCGCGGGCTGGGGGCACGCCGTCCGCGTCCTCTCCGTCCTGCCGGCCAACGCCGTCGGGGACGCCGCCTTAGAAGAGCTCCGCAAGAAGGGGTTGGAGACGTCGTTCATCCGCAGGGCCGGGGACAGGCTCGGGATTTACTTCGCGGAGACCGGCTCCGGACCCCGCCCGTCGCGCGTGATCTACGACCGGGCGCGTTCCGGGCTGGCCGAGGCCGGACCGGGCGACTTCGATTGGGATCGGACCATGGCGGGCGTCGACTGGTTCCATGTCTCTGGCATCACGCCGGCTTTAAGCGCATCGGCGGCCGCCTTGACCGAAGTCGCGATCGGCGAGGCGCGCCGGAGCGGGGCGACCGTTTCCCTGGACCTTAACTTCAGGGCGAAGCTCTGGCGCTACGGTCCCGCAGCGCCAGAGGTCATGGACCCGCTCGTCCGCCGCGCCGACCTTCTTTTCGCCAACGAAGAAGACTGTCAGCGGGCGCTGGGCATGAGCGGGCCGCAGGCCTCCGGAGGCGAGGACATCGACGCCGGCGCCTACGAAGACCTGGCCACGCGCGTGCTGGAGGCCTATCCGAACCTCTCGCGCGTGGCGATCACGTTGAGGGAAAGCCACGGGGCCGATGAGAACGTCTGGAGCGCCGTCTTGCGCAGCCGGGCCGGGTATTGGGCGGGACCGCGCCATCGGCTTCGGGCGATCGTGGATCGGATCGGCGCCGGAGACGCCTTCGCGGCCGGCCTGATCCACGGGCTCGCTTCACTGCCGGACGAGCGCGCGGCCCTCGCCTTCGCGCTGGCGGCGTCGGCCCTGAAGCATACGGTCCCGGGCGATTTCAACATCGCCAGTGAAGCCGAAGTCGTCGCGCTGGCGGCGGGCGACAGCTCGGGCCGGATCCGCCGCTGACGGAGGAGGGGAACATGACGCGGGACCAGGCGGGGAAGATCCTGTTCGAAGACAAGGTTGTCGCCGTCCTCCGGCTGGACGACGGCGCCGCGCTGCGCCGGGCGGTCCTGGCGATCCGCGCCGGCGGTCTGCGCGCGATCGAAATCACGATGACGGTTCCCGGCGCCGTCGACATCATCCGGGCTTTGGCCGCGGACCGCTCGCTCGACGTCCTCGTCGGCGCCGGGACGGTCCTGGGGAGCGGAGCGGCGCGGGCGGTGATCGACGCCGGTGCCGCGTTCGTCGTTTCGCCCGTCGTCGACGAAAGCGTTATCGAAACCTGTCGCGAGCGGGGCGTGTTCGTCGTTCCCGGAGCTTTCTCGCCGACCGAGATTTATCGGGCCTGGATGTCCGGCGCCGATATCGTCAAGG
>JAFGBC010000254.1 GCA_016933355.1 Candidatus Aminicenantota bacterium | reverse complement strand
GAGGCCATGCGCGTGGAGCTCGACCGCCTTCCCGGCGTGGCCTATATCTTCGAGCAACCCATCGCCAACAAGCTGGCCGAGATGCTGACCGGCACCGAGGGCGAGCTGGCGGTCAAGCTCTTCGGGCCGGACCTGGACGTCCTCAACGAAAAGATCGAGGACATTCATCACGTCCTCACGGGTATCCGCGGCGCGGCCGACCTCCAGGTCGAACAGACAACCGGCGTGCCCCAGCTCGTCATCCGGCTCGACCGGGACAGGCTGGCCCTGTACGGGATCAGCGTCGCCCAGGTCGCCGACCTGGTCGAGACGGCCTTGAACGGGCTCGAGGCCACCGACGTCTACGAGGCGGACCGGGTGACGTCCGTTTTGGTCCGGCTGCCCGAGGAGTTCCGGAGCGACGAGGACGCCGTGGGCCGGCTCCTGGTCAGCGCCCCCGGCGGCGAAACGATCCCGCTCGCCGAGCTGGCCGAGATCCGGCGCGACGAAGGGCCTCAGACCATCCTGCGCGAGAACCTTCAGCGGCGCAAGATCATCGTCGGCAACGTCGCCGGCCGGGATATCGGCGGCTTCGTCGAAGAAGCGCGAGAGAAGATCGCCGCGGACGTCGAGTTGCCGCCCGGCTACTACGTGACCTTCGGCGGCCAGTTCGAGAGCCAACAGCGGGCGCTTCGCCACCTGGCCTTGCTCATGCTCCTCGTCATCCTGATCATCTTCGTCATTCTCTTCTCGTCCTTCGGGTCGATCCGCCAGGCGCTGCTCGTCATCATGAACATCCCGACCGCGCTGATCGGGGGCGTCCTCGGCCTTCTC
Organism: Candidatus Aminicenantota bacterium; assembly: GCA_016933355.1. Taxonomy (GTDB): domain Bacteria; phylum Acidobacteriota; class Aminicenantia; order Aminicenantales; family JAFGBC01; genus JAFGBC01. The sequence goes on along the minus strand of JAFGBC010000254.1, from coordinate 2,752 downwards.
GTCGCGGGCGAAACCCTGAACGTCTCGTCGACGATCGGGCTGATCGCCCTGTTCGGGATCTGCGCCCAGAACGACATCATCCTGGTGGCCAAGATCAACGACCTGCGCCGGCAGGGGAGGACGCTCCGCGAGGCGGTCCTGGAAGGGGCCGTCCTCAAGCTCCGCCCGATCTTCATGACCGATATGGTCATGATCGTCGGCCTGCTGCCGATGGCCCTGATCACGACGACGGGGTCGGAGCTCCACCGGCCTCTGGCCGTCGTCTATATCGGCGGCTTCTTTTTCGCGATTTTCCTGCGATTGATCATCGTCCCAGTCCTCTACGAAACGCTGGAAGGGTGGGGGAAGAAGCGGCGGGCCGGAGGCGCGGGATCCATTTAGGGACTCTCCGCCGATAGTCGCGATAGGCGTCTCCGAAGATTTCGACCAGCCGTGCCTCCTCGTAGGAGGCGATCGCGTTGAAGAAGAGGACAATCCCCGCCAGGACGGCCAGGGCTAAGAGCGAGAGGGTGGACAAAACCAGGCTGAAATAGAAGAGGAGGATTCCCAGGTAGATCGGGTGGCGGACGCGGGCGAAAACGCCCTCCTGGACCGGCCGGTCGGAGCGCTCCGGGTCGACCTCGAACACGGCGTGGCCTTTTAGGCTAAAATAGGCGGCGAGGGCCAAGAACAGCGCCGCGGCGGCGATCCTGAGGGGCAGGGGGACGACGGCGGCCGGCACGATGGATACCCGAAAGACGAAGGAATCGAGGGTCCAAACGGCCAAGAAGACCGCTAGCCCGATGAACCCTCCCAGGTGGCCAAGGGGATGCTCGTCACCGGCGCCATGGCGATGAGGGGATTTTTTATTCGTGTCCAACGTTGTCATTTCTTTGACCTCCATCTATAGAGACGGCCGGGCCCGCTCTGTATTGCGGGAGTCTCTAGTTTTTCGGGAACCTGAGCCCGCAATAATCCTCACCGAAGTTCGTCTTAAAGAGAGGAACAAGACGACATGACGAACTCAAAGCAGCGCGAATTAGCCGAATTCCTGCGCGAAGAGCGGGGGACCTTAATCGGCTATGTCCGCCGCCGGATCGACGAAGCGGCGGACCAGGACGCCGAGGACATCGTCCAGGACGTCATCGTCAGCCTGTTCGACCGGGCCGATCCAACCGTCCCCATCCAGAACCTGGCCGCCTTCGTCTACCGTTCCCTCCGGAACAGGATCATCGACCGCTTCCGGAAGCGGCGCGAGACGGCCGAGCTGCCCGAGGACCTCCGGGATCCCGGCCCGGATCCGCTCGCGGAGACCGAGCGGCAAGAGGCCCTGGAGCGGATGTTCAGCGCCATGGACGGGCTGAGCCCGGACGACAAGGGGATCCTGTTGGCGACCGAATTCGAAGGGCGGTCCTTCAAGGACCTCGCCGAGGAATGGGGCGTCCCGCTCGGGACGCTCCTGGCGCGAAAAAGCCGCGCCCTGGATAAAATCAGGAAACAACTGACCGGTCAGTCTGATCATCGTAAAAAGGAGTTGACGCCATGAGCATCCATTCGACGCATTTCAAGCCGGGCCCCGCCGGCCGGCACGGATTCAAAGTCCTGCGGATCATCGGATTGGCCGTCGCCGGGGTCGCTTTCGCGGTCCTCTTCGCGTTCCTGTTCGGCCTCGTCGTCAAGGTTCTCTGGAACTGGCTGATGCCTCCGCTCTTCGGGCTGGGGACGATCGGCTACTGGCAGGCGTTCGGGCTCGTCCTGTTGGCCAAGCTCCTCTTCGGCGGCCTCCATCACGGCCGGGGAGACCACGGCGACCGGGTGGAACGTCACTTCCACGACCGGTTCAAGCGGTTCCGTCATGACGAGGAGGCCGCCGGGGACGAGGCGCCCTTCGCCGGGAACGGGGAGAGGTGGCGGCAGTTCCGGGAATACTGGAGGGAGGAAGGGCAAGAGGCTTTCGAGTCGTACCTCCGTAGGAAAGCGGACGGCGAGGCCGAGAAAACGCCGGAGGATTAGTCCAAGAGGTCGGGGGGGGCGGGCGCAAGCCCGCCCTTCCCGGCCGTTCCAGACGGGGTGCTTGATCTTTTCTGAGTCGGACGCCGCCCTCTCGGTACGAGAGGACGGATTCGTCCTTTAAAAATGATCGTTATTCCTCTTGGCTTTCGCGTGGGGAGTAGGGTAAGCTGGGGGCTCGCGAGATTGGAAAATGCGAGGGTTGTTCATGAGACGATCCCGTTGCGCTTCAAATCGTCGTCGTTTGCTCCGCGCCCTGGCCGGGATTGCGTTCGCCGTCCTGGCCGCCGCCCGGCTCGTTCCGCCGGCCGCCGCCGCGCCGTCCGGCCCCAAGCTCCCGCCCCTCCGTCCGCACAAAGCTGAAATCCCGCCCGTGATCGACGGGATCCTGGACGACGCCGTCTGGGCGGTCGCGCCCTCGGAGACGGGTTTCAAGACCTGGCGCCCCGACATGGGCCTGGACATGCACCAGAACACGGTCGTCTATTACGCCTACGACCGCGAGAATATCTATTTCGCCTTCCGCTGTTTCGATGCCGAGCCGGACAAGATCAAGGCCGCCGTCTCGAACCGGGACAACATCTTCGACGACGATTGGATCTGCGTCAACCTCGACTCCTTCGACGACCAGCAGTCGCTCTACGCGCTCTACGTCAACCCGCTCGGCATCCAGGCCGACTCGCGGTTCGAGGCCAACCACGAGGATTATTCGGTCGACATCGTCTGGTATTCGGCCGGCCGCATCGACGACCAGGGCTACACG
>JAFGBC010000253.1 GCA_016933355.1 Candidatus Aminicenantota bacterium | reverse complement strand
CTAATCGCGGATCTTGAAGAAGCGGCCGGCGAGGACGGACAGGACGGCCGCGAACGCCAGAAGGACCCCGAGATTGAGAGCGATCGCGGCGAGATCTCCCTGGAAGAATCTCAGCTTGTGCAAGGCGTCCATCGCCCAGTAGGCGGGCGAAACCATGCCGGCCGTCCGCACGGCCCGCGGCACGATTTCGATCGGCCACCAGCAGCCCCCCAGCCCGGCGAACACGTTGGCGAGCAAGACGGCCAGCCCGATGATCAGATCCTCTTTGCCGCAGATCGACCCGATAAAGACGCTCAGGGCGGCCATAGCCAGGGCGAAGACGGCGATGACGAGGAGCGAGAGGGGGACGTTCCCCAGGTCGAGACGGAAGAACAGGCGGCCGATGGCGAAGAGCATCAGCGCCTGAAGGATCCCTATCCCCCAGCGCCCGAGCAGCTTGGCCTGGAACAGCCCGGACGTCGACAACGGAGAGAAGAGCAACCGGCTCAGAACCCCCTTTTTGCGATCCTCGAGGACCGTGACGCCGCCGTAAATCAGGACCATCATCATGATGAACTGGACGGTCGTGCCGGGGATGGAATGGTCAAACCCGCTGGGGACGACCGTCACCGTTTTCTCCGGGAAGCGGCTGCGGACCTGGACGAGGTCGCGGAAGGCGGCGTGGCCGTCCAGGAACTTCGCCAGGTCGCCCTCCCCGTAGAGGACGAGCTCGCTCAGGACGCGGGCGACGGCCTGAAAGAGCCGCGTTTCGACGCGGGCGGCCGCCTCGGCCGAAGCGCTCTCCCTCTTCTTGAAGGCGATGGCCTGGTCCCGGCGGGCCTCGATCTTTTCGGAAAAATCGGGCGGGATAATGATCAGCCGGTTATACTCGTCCGGCTCGTCCGCGACGATCTTGAGCTCCACGCCGGGGGATTCGACCTTCTCCAGAAAATAGGCGCCCCAGCGGCCCTGGTCCCGGTTGACGACGGTCAGCTCGGCCACGGCCGGCCCCTGGTCGCCCTCCTTGAAAGCCAATCCGAAGATGACGATGAAGAAGACCGGGAAGGCCAACGTCCAGAAGAAGAACGCCTTATCCTTGACCATGAGCCGCAGGTCGTTCCCGGCGATGTGGAAGATCCGTTTCAGGCGTCGCATAGGTCACACCGTGGAGCGGCGGCGGAGGGCCGGGACGGCCAACGCCAGCAGGGCCAGGCCGCTGACGGTTAGGACGAGGAGCGCCAGCGCGGGGAAGCGGCCGTCGCGGACCAGGGCCGCGCCGTCGATGAACCAGCGGTTGGGAGTCAGGACGCCGATCGTCCGCAGCGCCGCCGGCATCGCCTCCAGGTTGATCATCGAGCCGCCGAAGACGCTGAAGGCCAGGATGATCGGGGCGCTGAGGGCGCCGGCCTGATTGCGGTTGCGGACCAGGGCGTTCATCAGGGCGAAGAAGGCCGCGGTCCAGAAGGCGGCGACGGCGACGAGCAGGAGGAACCAGCCGAACGGCCCCCAGCGGACGCGGAAGACCATCGTCCCGAAGCCCGCCATGACCAGGAGGACGAGAAACCCCATCAGCCAGCCGCCCGCGATCCGGGCGCCGATGAGCTCGCCGGCCCGGAGCGGCGTCGTCAACATCCGGCGCAGCTTGCCGTCCTCGCGCTCGGAGACCATGTCGCGCATGACCGTCTGGACGATGAACAGCAGGAACATGACGGCCATCCCCGGCAGGACGACCGAGAAGACGTCGGCCCGGGACGGACTCGGCTTGGCGCCGGGCGCCGCCGTCGTCTCCTCCGCGAGGCGGAGCAGGAGCGGGTCGAGGTATTTCGACGCCGCGACGACCTTTTTCTGGGCCTTGCCGAACTCCGGCCCCAGTCTCTCCCAGGGGAACGCGTCGACCGGAGCCTCGAGCATGAAGCGGATGCTGCGCGCTTCGGCCTCAAAGGCCTGGACGGCGCCCGAGAGCGCGACGCCCATCGTCGCCATGAACTCCTCGACGACGTCGGGCAGGTACCGCTCGGCAGGATTCTTGACGACGTCGAGGACGACCGGCTTGAGGTCGAGCAGGTCGAGGGTGAAGCGCTCGGGGATGACGATCATGGCCGACGTCTTGCCCTTGGCCATACGCGCCCGGCCCTCGGCCTCGTCGGCCACCGTGACCTCGAACATCTTCTTCATTTGGTCGGAGTCGAAGGCTCCCAGGACCAGGCGCGAAGCGATGTTCTTGTCGTGGTCGACGAGGACGACCGAAATGGGCGGCAGCCCGCCCCCCGTCCGGGACGGCGTGAAGATCATGCCGATCAGGCCGGTCATCGCCAGCGGGACGAGCATGTAGAGGATGATCGCCAGCGGCGACTTGAGATGGCGGCGGATGTCGCTGCGCAGGATGAGGCCCAGCCGGCGCATCGCTCAGTCCCTCAGGCTGCGGCCGGTCAGCTTCAGGAAGACCGTCTCGAGGCCGGGCGTTTTGATCTTGAGGTCGGTCACGTCGAGCTTGCGGCGGAAGAGGCGGTCCATGACCTTGGGGATCTGCCCGGTGTCGTCGACGGCCAGGACGGCCCGGCCGTCGGTCGCCGAGACGAGCTCGAGGCCGTTCCCGGCCAGGTCGCGCAGGGCTTCGGTCAGCGCGGCGGCGGCGAAGGCGCCGCTGACTTCGACGATGTCCTTCTCGCCGACGAGCTGAATCAGTTCCTCGAGCGTCCCCTGGGCCAGGATGCGGCCGTGGTCCATGATGGCGATCCGGGAGCAGGTCGTCTCGACCTCGGCCAGCTGGTGCGTCGTGAAAACGACGCCGGTGCCCTCGGCCCCGACGTCGCGGATGAGGTCGAGGAGGCTGACCTTGGCCTGGACGTCGATGCCGACGGTCGGCTCGTCGAGAAGGAGCAGGTCGGGCCGGTGGAGAAGGCCGATCGCCGCGTTGAGGCGGCGCTTCATCCCGCCCGAAAAATTCTTGACGGGCTCCTTGGCCCGGCCGGCCAGCTCGACCCGCTCGAGGATGTCGGCGGCCCGCCGCTTCAGGTCGGCGCGCGGGACGTCGTAGAGGGCGCCCCAAAAGAGGAGGTTGTCCATGGCGCTCAGCTCCTCGTAGAAAGCCATGTCCTGGGGGACGATTCCCATTCGGTTCTTGAGGCTCCGGTCGGCAAACAGGTCGCGGCCCAAAAACGCCACGCTCCCGCTGAAGTCGCGGAGCGTCCCGGCCAGGATCGAGATCAGCGTCGTCTTGCCGGCGCCGTTCGGGCCGAGGAGTCCGAGGACCTCGCCCTTCTTGAGGTCGAGCGAGAAACGGTCGAGGGCCAGGACGTCGCCGTAGGCTTTGGTCAGGTTCTTGATCTCGAGCATG
>JAFGBC010000062.1 GCA_016933355.1 Candidatus Aminicenantota bacterium | reverse complement strand
GCCGGGGGTCGGGACCTTGATGAACGAGCGGCGCTTGGGGCCGAAGCGGTCGACGTAGAAGTTCGCGACGTCCCTCGACTCTTTTCCGCCCTTGACGTAAAGGAGCGCGAGATAGCGGTAGTGGGCGCCCGCCGCCAGCAGGAGGTTCGGCGCCACTTCGGCGGCCAGGCCGACGCCGAGCTTGGCGCCCAGCCCCATGTAGAGCGCGTCGCGCGCGATCCCGTTCACCGTGCAGCCCGCTTTGACGGTCACCCAGGGGATCGTGAACCCGGCTTGGAGGTAAGGCCGGACCGGCTTCTCCCGTATCAGGAATCCGCGTCCTTCGACTTCGATCCCGTGGATTCCCGCCGTCCGCTCCATGCCCTGGAAGCGGGCCCTATGGCCGGACTGGAAGTAGCCGACGCTCCAGATCCCCCCCTTGAGGACGCCGCCGCCGTAGAGATGAAGGCCGGCGCCCCCGTCGAGCTGCGGAAAGAAAAAGGCGTAGGTCGGATCCCCCAGCACATACTTGCCGTCGAATTCTCCGCCCGGCCCGTCCTGGAACACGGAAAGCCCCAGGAAGGCGCGGGGCTTGTCGGCGGGGGAGACCCAGTCGCCGTAGGCCTGAGCGCTGACTTCGCGGGGTCCTGTCGCCGCCAGGACGGCCAGCCAGACCCAGACGACGCCGGCGCGCGTCATTTGACCGTCACCGATTTCGCCAGGTTGCGGGGCTTGTCGATCGGGCGCCCCAGCGCGGCGGCCGCGTAATAGGCGATGAGCTGTCCGGCCGCGGCGGCCAGGATCCCGAACTTGCCGTCGTTGGCGGTCTTGAGGTGGACGGCGTTCCGGTCTCCGCCCAAAGTCGGGTGGTTGGTCAGGACGAAGATCTCGGCGCCGCGGGCCTCGACCTCCTTGGTGTTGGAGATGATGTCGGGGTCGCCGGCGTTGATCAGGCTGAGGACGGGCGTGCCCTTCTCGATCAGGGCGATCGTCCCGTGCTTGAGCTCGCCGCCCATCATGCCCTCGGCGTGGATGTAGCTCGTCTCCTTGATCTTGAGGGCGGTCTCGCGGGCGACGGGGTAAGTCAGGCCGCGGCCGATGATGTAGACGTCGCGCGACCGGGCGATCCGCACGGCCATGGCGCGGAGCCTGGCCCGCTGCCGGAATAGGGCCCGGAGCCGGTCGGGGATGGTCTCGAGCCGGACGGGGAAGCCGAAGGCCCGGGCGAGCGCCAGCAGGAGGACGGCCTGGTTGACGAAAGCTTTGGTGCTGGCGACGCAGACCTCGGGCCCGGCCAGGATGTTCAGGCTCAGCTCGCTCATGCGCTGGATCGTCGAGTGGGGGACGTTGACGATCGCCGCGATCCGCCCGCCGTTGGCGCGCGCGTACTTGAGGGCGTCGATGACGTCCATCGTCTCGCCGCTCTGGCTGACGGCGACGACGAGGGTTTCGGCGTCGACCTTGGCGAAGTGGCGGAACTCGGAGGCGATCAAGGTCTGAACCTCCCGGCCGGTCCGGTGGAGGTAGTAGGCGCCGAGGAGCGTGGCGTGGTAAGACGTGCCGCAGGATGCGAAGATGACCTTCCGGGTGCGGCGGATGAGCCGGACGAGCCGGTCGAAGGCGGGCTTCTGGTCGCCGCCGAGCGAGAAGAGGAGGCGCCCGACCGCGGCCGGCTCCTCGAGGATCTCTTTGAGCATGTAGTGCCCGGCCGTCCGGCGCGGGCCCCGGTCCTGCTCCCAGCGGAAGGTCCGGGCCGGCTTGCGGATCGGCCGGCCGGTCGCGTCGAAGAAGCGGGCGCCGGATGGGCCGACGGCGGCCATCTCGTCGTTCTCGAAGAAGACGGCCCGGTCGGTCCAGTCGGAGAAGGCGTAGATGTCGGAGGCGAGGATGGTCCGGCCCTCGGCCGCGCCCAGGACGAGCGGGGAGTCGCGCTTGAGGGCGAAGATTTCGTCCCGGCCCCGGACCATGGCCAGGACGGCGAACGTCCCCTTCAGCTCCCTGAAAAGTCGGGGCAGGGCCGCTTCGACCGGCCGGCGGCGCAGGCCGTCCTCCAGATGATGGGCGATGACTTCGGAATCGGTCTCGCTCGTGAAGCGGTGGCCCTTGCGGAGGAGGCCGCGCCGGAGCTCCTCGTAGTTCTCGATGATGCCGTTGTGGACGACGGCGACCCGCCCGTCGCAGGAGAGATGGGGATGGGCGTTCCGCTCGCTGACGCCGCCGTGGGTCGCCCAGCGGGTGTGGGCGATTCCGGCCGTCGTCCGGCCACCGCCTTCGACCCGGATGCCGCCGATACGCCGGAGAAGCGTCCGGCCGTCATAGAGGCCGTAGGAATCGTAGCCGCGGTACTCGAGCCGCTTGAGACGGTCGAGCAGGACGCGGGAGGGATAGGGCGTCTTGGAGACGATGCCGACGATGCCGCACATGTCAGGACAATCTAGCGGTTGCCGCCGGTATCGCGAACGATCGATATCATGCCGTCGTGTCTCCGAATGTCCTCCATCTTATAGTGCGCCCGGCCGCGGCTGTCAAGTCCGGAGGTTCTTGCCTCCGGTTTTCAATCCCCTTATAATGACCTCGTGATTCCCGCCCTCGCGCGGTCGGCGACGCCGGCGGGGCCGCTTCCGGCCTCGTCGCCAACGCTTATATCCCCCTGAAACAAGGAGTCCTTATGCCGTCTTCTCCGTCCGGATTCAACGGCGCCCGGGGCAGGATCGCCTTCGTGGACCTCGGGAGCCGGACCGTCCGCGTCGAAACGCCCGACCCCGCCCTGTACCGCGACTACCTGGGCGGCCGGGGGGTCCAGGCCCGCCTCCTCTACGATCACATCAAGCGCAACGGCCCGGTCCGCGATCCGCTCGCCGCGGAGAACCGGATCGTCGTCGGCAACGGGCCCGTCAACGACACGCACGTGGCGACGGCGGGCCGCGGCTCCTGCTCGTTCATCGGGACCATGGCCCGCTCTCCCGAGCCGGCGGCCTGGGTGCCCTCTCACGCTCCGCTCTTCGGGATGCTGACCCACGCCAGCGCCGGCGGCGTCTTCCCCAACATGCTGAAGAGGGCCGGGTTCGACCACGTCGTCGTCGACGGCCGGGCCGAAAAGCCCGTCCGGCTCGTCGCCGTCGAAGGCCGGGTCGAGATCCTCGACGCCGAGGACGACCTGTTCGAAGCCGTCGACGGCGCCCGCCTCCCCAAGAGGGCTTCGGTCCTGACCGACCTCCTGGCCGGTCGCTATCCGGGCTCCTCGACGGTCTGCCTCGGACCGGCCGGATGGAACAAGGTCGCTTTCGCCTGCCTGACCAACGACAAGCACCGCAACTTCGGCCGTGGCGGCGCCGGGGCGGTTTTCGGCTCCAAGAACCTGGTTGCGATCACGGCCCTGGGCCGCGACCGGACGACGTACGCCGACCAGGCCCGCTTCCAGGAGTTGAGCAAGGAGCTCGATGCCCAGGTCAAGGCCCATGTCGGCGACTCCAAGTGGACGGCCTCCTTCCGGCCCGAGGCGGGAACGACCTGGTGGCTGGATCGCGCCTTCAACGGGGCTTATCTAGGCAAGCAGGGCGGCTATCTTCCCTGGCACAACTTCGACGAGGGCTCCTTCGACTCGGCCGATTTCGCCAAAGTCGGCGCCAAGGCGTTCCTCGAAATCGCCGGCGCGCCCAAGGTCTGTAACCAGTGCCGGCACATCATGTGCACGCGGGCGGCCCGCGTCGCGGAAGGGCCGTACGCGGGGAGCGGCGTCCGGCCCGAGTTCGAGACGATCGCTCTCTGGATCAACTGCTGCATCCTGGACAGGGACGCCATCTTCCACCTCAACCATCT
>JAFGBC010000061.1 GCA_016933355.1 Candidatus Aminicenantota bacterium | reverse complement strand
GAGCTCATCAAGCTCCTGGGCAAGCTCAAATACCGGACGAGCTACGGCCAGAACGTCCTCCAGCACTCGAAGGAGGTCGCTTATCTGGCCACGGTCATGGCCCGCGAGCTGGGGCTGGACGCCAACGTCGCGCTCCGAGCCGGCCTGCTCCACGACATCGGCAAAGCCGTCGACCGCGATGTCGAGGGCACGCACACCGAGCTCTCGGTCGAGCTGACCAAGAAGTACGGCGAGTCGCCGGCGGTCGTCCAAGCCATCGCCTCCCACCACCGCGACGTCGATTTCCCGTCGATCGAGGCCGTCCTGGTCCAGGCCGCCGACACCTTGTCGGCCGCCCGGCCCGGCGCCCGGCGCGAGCTCCTCGAGACCTACATCCAGCGCCTGGAGAAGCTCGAGGAGATCGCCAACTCCTTCGAGGGCGTCCATAAGTCGTTCGCCCTCCAGGCCGGCCGCGAGATCCGGATCATCGTCGAGAGCCAGAAGGTCTCCGACGAGCGGGCGGCCCTGGCCGCCAAGGACATCGCCAAGAAGATCAAGGACGAGCTGGATTACCCCGGCCAGATCAAGGTCACCGTCATCCGGGAGATGAGGGCCGTCGAATATGCCCGATAGGCTCCGGATCCTGTTCCTGGGCGACGTCATCGGCCATCCCGGCCGCCAGGCGTTGCGCCGCTTCCTGCCCGGGCTGGTCGAACGGCTGTCCCCGGACCTCGTCATCGCCAACGGCGAGAACGCCGCCGGCGGGAGCGGGATCACCGAGGACGTCGCCCGCGATCTCTTCCGGCAGGTCCAGATCCTGACCTCGGGCAACCACATCTGGGACAAGAAAGAGAGCCTGGCTTACCTCGACGCCGAGCCGCGGCTGCTGCGTCCGGCCAATTATCCGCCCTCGAACCCGGGACGGGGCTTCGGGTTCTTCGAGAGCCCCGCGGGCTGGACGGTCGCCGTCCTCAACCTTCAGGGCCGGGTGTTCATGGAGCCGATCGACTGTCCCTTCCGGGCGGCCGACGCGCTCCTCGAGAAGATCCGGGCCCGCACCCCCGTCATCATCGTCGACTTCCACGCCGAGGCGACCTCGGAGAAGCAGGCGCTCGGCTGGCACCTCGACGGGCGGGTCTCGGCGGTCATCGGGACGCACACCCACGTCGCGACCGCCGACGCCAAGATCCTGCCCGGCGGCACGGCCTACCTCAGCGACGTCGGCATGGTCGGCGGATACCACTCCGTCATCGGCATCCGTCACGACCAGGCCCTGGCCCGCTTCCTGTCGGGACGGCCGGTCCGATTCGAGCCGGCCAAGGACGGGCTGATCCTGTCCGGCGTCCTGGTCGAAGTCGACTCGGCCACGGGCCGCGCCCTGTCCATCCGCCGCGAAGAGGTCGTCGCGCCCCAGGACGGCAGCCATGAAGCCGGAGACGCCTGACCGGATCTTTTCGGTCTCCGAGGTGACCGGCCTGGTCAAGGCGGCGCTCGAGGGCCTGGCGCCGCGGCTGTGGGTCGAGGGCGAGATCTCGAACTTCCACCGCCACTCCTCGGGGCATCTCTACTTCACCCTCAAGGACGAAAAGTCCCAGCTGCGGGCCGTCATGTTCCGGTCCGACGCCCGCGCGGTCGCCTTCGACCTCAAGGACGGCCTCAAAGTCCTCTGTCGCGGCCGCCTCTCGGTCTACGAGCCCCGCGGCGAGTACCAGCTTTACGCCGAGGCGATCCAGCCCAAGGGCAAAGGCGCCCTCCAGCTCGCCTTCGAACAGCTCAAGGAGAAGCTCCGGGCCGAGGGGCTGTTCGACCCGGCCCGCAAACGCCCCCTCCCGTTGCGGCCGGCCGGGATCGGCATCGTGACCTCGCCCACCGGCGCCGCCCTCCGCGACATCTTGCGTGTCCTCGACCGGCGCCACGCCCGGCTCGGCATCCTCATCTATCCCGCCCGGGTCCAGGGCGCGGGTGCGGCCGACGAGATCGCCGAGGGCATCCGGACGCTGGGCGGGGCGCTCGGCGTCGAGGTCCTCATCGTCGGCCGCGGCGGGGGGTCGCTCGAGGACCTCTGGGCCTTCAACGAGGAAAAGGTCGCCCGGGCGATCGCGGCCTGCCCGCGGCCGGTGATCTCGGCCGTCGGCCATGAAGTCGACTTCACGATCTCCGATTTCGCGGCCGACCTTCGGGCGCCGACGCCTTCGGCCGCCGCCGAGATGGTTGTCGAGACGGAGGCCGCCTTCCTGGAGCGGATCGTCCACTTCGAGTCGACCCTCGCCCTTCGGATGAAATACAAACTCCGCGGGCTGGCCGCGGCAGCCGCGCGGCTGACCCGGACGCGGGCCTTCCCCAACTTCCGGCTCCGCCTCCTCAACGCGGCCCAGCGGGTGGACGACCTGGAAACGAGGGCCTGGAAGAAGATGAAGGACGAGGAGCGGGCGCTGGCCGGCGCCGCCGCCTCTCTGCGGCTGAGCCGGGAAAAGATGGCGGCGGCCGCCGGGCGGCTCCTTCAGGATGCCCTCGGTCGCTGGGAGAGGCTGTCGTCCGCCCTCGACGCCCGCAGTCCCCTCGCCATCCTGGCCAAGGGCTACGCTCTGGTCTGGGACCCGGCGACGCGGCGGATCATCCGGACGGCGGCCGCCGTCCGGCCGGGGGCCGAGGTCGCGGTCTCCTTTCGCAAGGGCGAGATCGATTGCGAGGTCAAGGCCGTCCGCCGGGCCGCGACCGTCGAATCCCGATTCAAGGAGACGCCATGAGCGCGATCCCATTCGAAAAGGCGATGGCCGACCTCGAGCGGATCGTCGACAAGCTCGAGACGGGGGACCTACCCCTGAACGAATCGCTGGCCCTGTTCGAGAAGGGCGTCAAGCTGGCCCGCGGCTTGCGTGAGGAGCTGGCCAAGGCCGAGAAGAAGGTCGAGATTCTCCTCAAAGACGAGGAGGGCGGCCTGCGGCGCGAGCCGTTCGAGCCCGACGCCGGCGAGGGCGAGTCCGGCGACGAGGAGCCCTCCAAGCCATGACGGGAGCCCGGGAGCGGCTGGACGACAAGCGGCGCACCGTCGAAGGGGCGCTGGATGCCGGCCTGGCCGGGGAGGACTCGGTCCTCCTGCGCGCCATGCGGCACGCCGTCCTGTCCGGCGGCAAGCGCTTCCGGCCCCTTCTTCTTCTCTGCTCGGCCGAGCGCTTCGACGGGGGCCGGGGACTGGAGCTGTCCTTCGCCTGCGGGATCGAGCTCATCCACAACTACTCTCTCGTCCACGACGACCTCCCGGCTATGGACGACGACGACCTGCGGCGCGGGAGGCCCAGCGTTCATAAGGCCTTCGGCGAATCGGTCGCCATCCTGGCCGGCGACGCCCTCCTGACGCTGGCCTTCGAAGTCATGGCCGGGGCGGCCTGTCCGGACGGGCTGGCCGCCCGCAAGGCCGAGGCGATGGTTCTCATCGCCCGCGCGGCGGGGCTTCGCGGCATGCTCGGCGGGCAGGCCCTGGACATCGGATTCCGTCCCGGGAACGAGACGGAGGCGGCTTATGAGGAGTTGACGGCGCGAAAGACCGGCGCCCTGATCGCGGCGGCCGCCGAGGCCGGCGCCGTCCTGGGCGGCGCGCCGGAGGGAGATCGGGCTCGCTTCGCCGCCTTCGGAAAGACGATCGGGCTCGCCTTCCAGCTCCGGGACGACCTCGACGACGCCGGCCAGGAGGACGCCAGGGCCGAATTCCGGCCCAACGAAGCCGCCTTCCTCGGCGCTGCCCGGTCTCGGGCCAAGCTCGCGGGACTCCTCGAATCCGCCTTGACCGGGTTGGAGGCGTCGGGGCTCCTGAGCGAAGAGCTCCGGGCGCTGGCGCTCTCCCTCGAGCCGCCTGGCTGAAAGGAGAACCATGACCAAGATCCTGGACCGGATCCGGAGTCCGCAGGATATCAAGGGACTGACCCTCAAGGAGCGCTCCCAGCTGGCGCGGGAAATCCGGGTGTTCATCGTTGAAACGGTATCCAAGACCGGCGGTCATCTCGGCTCCAACCTGGGCGTCGTCGAGTTGACCCTGGCTCTCCACGCCGTCTTCGACGCGCCCAAGGACAAAATCATTTGGGACGTCGGCCACCAGTGCTACACGCACAAGATCCTGACGGGGCGCAAGGACCGTTTCGCGGGCCTGAGGAAGGCGGGCGGAATCAGCGGCTACCCCTGCATCGAGGAGAGCGAGTACGACGCCTACAACACGGGGCACGCGTCCACGGCCCTGTCGGCCGCCCTCGGCATGGCCGTCGCCCGGGATCGGAACAAGCAGGACCACCACGTCATCGCCGTCGTCGGCGACGGAGGGCTGACCGGCGGCGTCGCCTGGGAAGCCCTGAACCAGATCGGGCTCCTCCGCCGGCGGGTCATCGTCGTCCTCAACTATAACGAGATGTCGATTTCGGCCAGCGTGGGCGCCCTGTCCAAATACCTGACCTACCTCGTTTCCGGCCAGCATTACCTCCGGATCAAGGACCAGGCGAAATCCATCCTGAAGACCATCCCGGGCGTGGGCTGGACCCTGATCAAGGCCGGCCGCGCCCTCGAAGACCTCATCAAGAAGACGTTCTTCCCGGGCCTCGTCTTCGAGGAGCTGGGCATTCGCTACATCGGGCCGGTCCAGGGCCACAGCCTGGGGTCCCTGTTCGAGGTCTTTCGCGACGCCAAGAACTACGACGG
>JAFGBC010000252.1 GCA_016933355.1 Candidatus Aminicenantota bacterium | reverse complement strand
CGCGGCGGCTCAGACCTGAAACCGGCCCTCGACCGCTTGGCTCCGCTCGTGGAGCGCGTCTATGAACTGGCGATCTGACGCGCGTGTCTCCTGGCTCTTGATGGCGGCGCTCGCCTTGGCCTCCCCGGCCTACACGGTCTCCGAGGATAGCCCGACCGCCCCGTCGATGACGCTCGCCGATTGCGTCGGGGAAGCCCTGGCCAATAATCCTAGTCTGAGGGCCGACGCCGCGAGAACCTCAGCGTTCGGCCATGCGGCCGACACCGCCCGGGCCGCCCGCTTCCCGCGAATCGATCTGATTTCCGACTACAGTTATTCGGATCGGCCTCAAAGGCAGGTCCAGCCGAGCTATCCGGGTGAGATCATTCGATTCGACAATGACATCGCCCAAGCGATCGCCGAGATCCGCGTCCCTCTTTTTTCGGGAGGCCGTCTTGTGGCCAGACAGAGGGCGGCGGAACTGGCCGCCGCCGCCGGCCGGTTCAACCTCCAGGGCTCGCGTCAGGACCTGGTCCTTAATGTGACGGCGGCTTACCTTGCGGCCGCCGAACAGAGAAGCGTCATGGAAGCGATCGACGCCACCTTGGACGCATTGAGAGAGCAGAAAAAGACCGCGGAGGCCATGAAAGCCGTCGGGCGGATCGCCCCGTTGGACCTGCTCAAGGTCGAAGTCCGGTTCGCGGCCGTGGATCAACGCCGGTCCAAGGCGGCAAGAGACGGCGAGCTCATCCATATGCACTTGGCGGCCCTTCTGGGAAGAGATCCGCAGGGGCCGTTGCCGCAGGTCTCGGGCGTCCCGACCCTGCCGCCGATGGACATTTCGAACAAGGAGGCCTTCCTCGCCGAGGCGCTGGCCCAGAGTCCCGGGCTCAACGCTCTTAGACTGGAAGCCGCCCGCCGCCGGGCCGAGCTGGCTTTGGTCAGGGCGGAGATGTGGCCGAGCTTGGATGCCTTCGGCCGCTGGACCGCGCGCGGCGTCGTCTCCTCGGCCTATTCGCCGCTCCCGGACTATCAAGCCTTCTTCACGACCGGCGTGAGCTTGAGGCTGCCGCTCTGGACGGGAGGCGAGTTGGCCTCACGCCGGAGGCAAGCCCAGGCCCTCTTGGACGAATCCGTCGAGCGTGAGCGGGCTTTCCGGCTTCAGGTCAAGGAACGCGTCCAGCGCGAGGCCGCGGCCCTGGCCGAGGCGTCGGACCGTTCCGGCGTCGCCGACAAAGCCGCCGGCCAAGCCCGGGAAGCTTTCGAGATCGAGCGAGCCAACTACGAGCTGGGCCGGGCCGCCGTCAATGACCTTCTCGACGCCCAAGCCGCCCTTCTCGACGCCGAGCTGGCGCTTGCCCAAGCCCGGCATGACGTTGCTTACTCGACCGTCGCCCTTGCTTGGGCCGCGGGCCGCGACCTGGAGAAATGGCTGATACCCGGAAAGTGAGACGGACAATGAAGATCAAGATGCGTTTTTTGATCGTCGGGAGCGCTGTCGCGACCCTGGCGTTATCCGGATGCTCCCGAAAGGCCGAGCCGCCGGCCAAGCCCGCGCCGGCGGTCGTGGCCAGGGAGCTCGCCCGACGCACGATCCGATCCGAAGTGACGCTCTCGGGGACGATCGAGCCGGACCGCTCGGCCCGCCTGGCCGCCCAGGTGGACGGAGAAGTCGTGGCGCTCGACGTCCGGGAGGGGACGGCCGTCCGGGCCGGGGAGACCTTGCTCCGGATCGATCCGTCTCGGCTCGCCGCGGCCCTGGAGGAAGCGAAAGCCGACGGTCTTGCCGCTCGCGCCCAGCTTGAGGACGCCCGCCGCGTGCTGGAGCGGGACCGCACTCTGTTTGAACGCCAGGGACTCAGCCGGGAACGCCTGGAAAAATCCGAAACCGACGTTTTGCGTTTCGAAGCCGCCGAGGCCAAGGCCCGGGCGCGGGTCGCGGGTCTCGAGGCCCAGCTGGCCGACACCGAGGTCAAGGCTCCCTTCGACGGCTACGTCCTCGAGCGGAGCGTCGAGCTGGGGGACGTCGTCAGAAACGGCTCCCCGCTGCTCGTCGTCGCCTCCCGGACGCGCCATGCTTTGGTCCCCGTCTCGGAGGTGGCGCTGGCAGGTCTCGCCGAAGGGAAGCCGGTTCAACTCCGCTCGGACGCGGCCGCGGGAGGCGGATGCGCCGCCCGCATCAGACGGATCCGGCCGCGGATCGACCCGGCCACCCGCACGGCCGATGTCGAAGTCGTGCCGGGCCCCGAGGCGTGCGCCGTCCGCTGGCTCCCCGGAATGCTGGTCCGGGCGACCTTCTCGCTGGCCGAGCGGCCGAACGTCCTGGCCGTTCCGGCCGAAGCGGTCGCGCTCCGTCCCGACGGCGGCCGGACCGTGTTCGTCGTCGACGGCGATGTCGCGCGGCAGCGCAAGGTGACGACCGGGCTCGAGGGCGGCGGGTGGGTCGAGATCATGGCGGGCCTCGGCGAAGGAGACAAGGTGATCGTCCAGGGATTCGAGAAGCTCAAGGACGGCGTCACCGTCGCCCTGCCCGGCAAAGGCCCCAAGCCCGCGAAGCCCGACGGCGCCGCTCCCGCGCCGAAAGGACAGCGCTGATGAGCGTCGCCAGGAACGCGCTGACACGTCCCGTCGCCGTGGCCGTCCTCGCGGCCGCGGTCTTCATGCTGGGCGTCTTCGGGCTGTCGACCCTGCCCGTGGACTACCTGCCCGACATCACCTACCCGATGGTGAAGATCCACATCTACTGGCGGGGCGCCACGCCCGAAGAGATCGACACGAACATCTCCGACCCTCTGGAGCGGGTGATGGCGACGATCGACCGGTTGGATTACCTGGAGTCCACGGCGACGGAAGGGATGTACACCCTTCTCGTGAACTTCCAGTTCGGCACGAACGTCGACGTGGCCTACCAGGACGTCATGGCGGCCTACGGCCGGGTCACCCGGCAGCTGCCGAAGGACATGGACCCGCCGATCATCTTCAAGGCCGACCCGTCGCAGCTTCCGGTCATGGAGGTGACGCTCTCCTCTCCCGAGCGGAGCCTCGTCTGGCTCCGGGACTGGGCCGACAACTGGCTACAGGACCGCCTGACGACGGTCGAAGGGACGGCCGGCGTCGAGATCGTCGGAGGGCTGAAGCGGGAGATCCGGATCCACCTCGACCCCGACCGCCTGCGCGGGCTCGGCCTGACCCCCGCCCAGGTCGGAAAGGCCCTGCAGCTCTCGAACCTGGAGACGTTCGCCGGCCGGGTCACCGTCGAGACGCGGGAGATCATCGCCCGGACGATGGGGGAGTTCGAGAACCTCGACGAGATCCGCGACGTCGCCGTCGCCCGCGGCGCGGGGGGCAAGCTCGTCTACGTCCGCGACGTGGCGACCGTCGAGGACAGCCATGAGGAGGCCCGGGTCATCACCCGCTTCAATGGCGACCCTTGCGTGAAGCTGGCCGTGCTCAAGCAGGCCGAGGCCAACACCGTCGAGGTCGCTCGCGCGGTCGAGCGGCGGCTGGAAGAGTTGCGCGCGATCATTCCCGCGGATATCCAGTTCGGCGTCGTGGAGAACCAGGCCGAGTACGTCATGGCCGCCATCAAAAGCGTCCGGGACGCGGCCTTGATCGCCGCGATCCTGGTCATCATCGTGGTCTACGCTTTTCTGGGCCGGTTCCGCCAGGTGGCCGTCATGCTCGTCGCCCTGCCGCTGGCCGTGCTGGCCAACTTCTTCCTGATGAAGATCGCCGGCTTCTCGCTGAACATCTTCTCGCTGGGAGGCCTGGTGGTGGCCATGGGGGTCGTCATCGACAACTCGATCGTCGTCATCGAGAACATCACCCGCCGGGCCGAGGGGGGAGAAACGGTCGATGCCCCTCTGAAGGGGACGGAACAGGTCGCCGGGGCCGTACTGGCAGCGACCCTGACCTTTTTGTCGCTTTTCCTCCCGTTCCTTCTCGTCCCGGGCCTGACGGCGCTGCTCTTCCGGGAGCTCGTCTTCGTCGTGGCCGGGATCCTCGTCCTCTCCCTTGCCGTGGCCCTGACCGTGACGCCTTCGGCCGCCCGCCTTTTCGGCGTCCACACGGCGCGCCGGAGGCGCGCCGCAGTCATGGAGCGGCTGATGGAGCGGCTGGCCGGCGCCTATAGACGGGGGCTCCATCGCCTGCTCAAAGCTCCTTATGTCGTGGTCGCCGCAACCCTGCTTCTTTTCGCGGTTAGCCTCGTCTTGCTTGGCCGGGTCGGCTCGGAGCTCCTGCCCAAGGTCGATGACGGCCGGGTCATGGTCAAAGTGATGATGCCGGCCGGGACTTCGGTCGTCGAGATGGACCGGATCCTAACCGCCGTCGAGGAGAATATTCAGGGTCTGTCTGAGATCGAGAGCGTGTTCAGCCTCGCCGGCGGCAGGGTCTGGGGCCTGGCCACGCTCGAAGTCGCCTATGAAGGCGAGGTGGACATCCAGCTGGTGCCGAAGGGTCGACGGAAGATCAGCACGGCTG
>JAFGBC010000251.1 GCA_016933355.1 Candidatus Aminicenantota bacterium | reverse complement strand
ATCGGCGTCCTTGGGGTCGACGGCGAGGTCGGACGCCGTCAGCTCGAACGACGAGCGGCGCTGCCAGGTCAGAGCGCCGTCGGTCGTCCGGAAGACCTGGCTCATCCCGGCCAGCCCGGACAGGGCGAAGAGTTCGGAGGCGCCGGCGGGGCCGAGGGCCAGGTCGGTGATGCTCCCGCCTTCGGGGCCGAGGGCTTCCCAGGCGGAGGCGGCCGGCCGCGGCGTACGGGCGGAAATCCGGTTCGCGGCCGAGAGGGCGGCGCCGAAGACGATTGCGATGCTCATCCCGATGGCGCCGGCTTTCTTCATGAGGGCCTTCTCCTCTTTTCGGGCTCCCGCTATCGCCGAATTATACTTGGAAGGATGTCCCCGCGCAACAGTCCTCAATCGGTGCCGCTTAACTGTGTCCCTGATTCATAAGGACGCTCCTTCGCTCCCCGCCCTCCGGCCGGACGCAATATTTCCGGACGGATCCGCGGAGTCGTGGCGTGAAGGGGCGGGCTTCCGGCTTTCCCCCGCGCCCGAGGCTGCCGTTCTTCAGCGGACGAGCGTTCCCTGCCGGTAATGAAGCCGGTCGCCGGCGTCCCGGACGAGTCCGAAGACCAGTCTGGGATGGGTCCGTCCCAATTCCTCGGCCATCTTCCGCTCGTTGGCGCCGTCCCCGGAGCGGTCATAGGGAATGACGACCCGGGGCTTCAGTTTTTCGACGATAGAGGCGGCCCAGACGTTGTCCCGGCCCGGTGTCGTCTCGATGACGGCCAGGTCGCAGGAGCCCGTTTGTCCGGCCAGAACATCGATCTCCTTCTTGAAGGCCTCGACGTCCTCGGGGAAAAAGTTGGGATAAAAGATCGTCAAGCCGTCGAGCTTGAGCAGATATCCCAGAGACCCCATGCCTCCCTCGTCCACCGTTTCGTAGGGGATGATTCCGACGCCCCCGAAGTCCTGAATCTCCCGGCCCTTTACATAGACGGACCGGTTTCCGCCCCGCCAGGGATCGTCCTTGTATTGGACGTAGCGGACGCGGGGGAGGCGGTTTTCGAGAGCATGGATGAACTCCATCGAGCCGGGCTCGGCATGATAGCCGGAATAGAGGGCGATCACGTCCTGGCCGGAAATCTCGGGGGCGGAGATCCAGCCGTTGGCCAGGGACGGCCAATCGGGCTTGCGGCCGTTCTCCTCGTTGTCGAAGACGAGCAGATGCGATTTCGTCTTGATCGCCCAGCCGCGGTGGCGCATCGCCCAGACATAGGCTTCGCCCGCGCCCAGCGTTTTCGCCAGGAAGCGGCTCCCGAGCTCGGGCTCGGCCGTTTCGCCGGTCGCGGAGACCAGCCTTAGGGCGACCGTGGGCTGGCCGTGCGCTACGGCGTAGTCGAGGGCCGTCTTGCCGAACGCGTCCCGGACCGAGGAGTCGATTCCGCGGGCGAGGAGCAGCTCGGCCATGTCCGCGTGGCCGTTGAGCGCGGCCAGATGAAGGAGGGTCCGGCCGGTTTCGGGCTCGACGGCCTTGAGGTCGCCGCCGCGCCGAAGGAGCGCGCCGGCCAGCTCGGTCAGGCCCCGGGCGACCGCCGCCGAAAGCGGCGTCGCGCCGTTCGTGTCGGCCAGGTCGATCCGGGCGCCCCGGCCCAGCAGCAGGAAGGCCAGTTCGGACGAGTTGTTCGCCCCCGACCGGTCCGTTCCGTAGAGCATGGCCCAGTGGAGAGGCGTTCGATTCTCGCCGTCGACGGCGTCGACGGCCGCGCCGCGCTCGACGAAGAGCCGGACGACCGCGATCCGTCCCAGCTGGGCGGCCTGATGGAGCGGGGTCATCCCCCTCTGGTCGCGGACGTTGAGATCGGCGCCGGCATCCAAGAGGATCCGCGCCCCCTCCGGGAAATCCATATAAGCCGCCCGATGGAGGGCGCTGCCGAAGATCGGGCTGGCGTGGTTGAGCTCGGCGCCCCTCCCGATCAGGGATTGGAGGATCTCGGGGCTACCGGATTCGGCCGCCGTGAAAAGCGGCGTCGTTTCGAAGCGGGTCTCGGCGTTGACGCAGGCCCCTTTATCGAGCAAGAGGTTGACCGTATCGGGCTTTTTCCCGGCGACGGCCAGAAAGAGCGGCGTGAAGCCCGAAGGACTCTTGGCTTCTAGGTCGGCTCCCTTCTCGATCAGGAGAGCGGCGATATCGACGCGGCCCGCGCGCGCGGCGATATGAAGCGGCGTGGTTCCGCGCTCGTCGACGGCCCCGACGCTTTCGGGCCGCGCGGCCAGGACGTCTCGAACGGCCGCCGGGTCGCCTTTCTTCACGGCCTCGTGGATCTCGTCCGCCCCGGGCGGCGGGACGACCGCCAGGATGGCGGCCATAAGCGCGGTTTTCCATCGTAACGGAATCATGTCTTTTCTCCTTGTCGTCGGAATGAACGGGAAGCGCTCGCTGCCCCTCCCGGGCCGGAGACGATGGGGCCCCCGGTTGCGGTCGAACAACGGCGTCTCACGCTCCAAGTCTAGCTCGGCTCCTTGTCGCGGCGTGAGTTAAAGAATGTTGAAATGTGTTAATGTGTGTTAAAAAGATGCCGTTCCGGCCCGATCCAAGGTACATTAAAGGCATGAAACGGAGACGAAGTCCGGTCGGCCTGATCGCGGCGGGAGCCGGCCTCAGCCTGGCCGGACTCCTGCTCGTCCAGATCCTTCTCGTCCGCCGCAACCTCGAATGGAAAAGTCAGGCCTTCCGGCAGGACGTGGCCGGCGCCCTGGCCAGCGTCGTGGAGAAACTGGAAACGCGCGAGGCCCTAAAGCGGATCTGGACCGTGTCCTTCATGAACAAGGGCGACGAAGCCTATGCCCTGCTCAACGACGACGCCCGGCGGTCGACCATGTTCGCGCTAGGCGGCGGCGTCGTGCCCAAGGTCCAAACCGACGGCGGCTATCTCGTCCTCGTCCTGAGCGTGCCCCAGCGCGTCCGCCTGGTCGTCGTGGAACCGGCGGGAAAAGCGGACTGGACCGCACTGGATGATATCCTGCCAGCCGGACAGACCAGGATCCAGATCTCTCAGGCGGCCGCCGGGGCCCCGCAGGGGGGCGGGACACGATGGCTCAAACTCTTCTTGGACGAGATTCCCTATGATCTGACTTTGCGGGACGGGAAGATCGTCAGCATCCTCGCCCACCCGACGATCGACCAGTCCCGGGCCGCCCTGATCGACAAGATCCTGGAACAGTATCTTCTCGTCCGGCCGGCGCCGCTCGAGCAGCGGATCGACGCGGCCGAGCTGAAAGCGGCCGTCGATGAATCGCTTCGCGAGAGGAAGATCCCGGGCGCCTGCGTCTACGGCGTCCTTCCAGCCGGAAGCGGCGAGGTCCTTCTGGCCAGCGATCCGGCCCGAAAAGACGAGCTCCTCCGCACGGAGTTCCGGACCAGGCTCTTTCCCCACGACATCTCCGTCGCCGCCGGAGACTTGGCGTTCGTCTTCCCCGCCGGGGAAGGAAGCCTCCCGGCCAGGCTGGGCGGGACGGCCCTCGTCGCCGTCCTTTTCATCCTGGGCGCGGCCGCCTGCCTGTATCTGGTCCTTCGGGCGGCGGCCGGGCAGAAGCGGGCGGCCGAGGCCATGGCCGATTTCGTCGCCAACATGACTCATGAGTTCAAGACGCCGATCTCCACGATCTCCCTGGCCGCGGAGGCCTTGGGGCAGCCCGCGGTCAGGGACGACGAGGTCCGGCGGGCGAAATACCGGGACATGATCGGCGCGGAATGCCGGCGGATGCGGGGACAGATCCGGAAGATCCTGGAAACGGCGGCCCTGGAAAAGGGCGACCTGGAACTGCGGTTCGCCCCGCTCGACGTCCGGGACATGATCCTCCAGACGGCGGAGGCGTTCAAGCTGGCGGCGGAGGGCCGGGGCGGCGCGATCACGACGAAGCTCGACGGGGCGCCGGCCTTCATCGACGCCGACCCGGTCCATTTCCCGAACGTCCTCCGCAATCTTGTCGACAACGCCGTCCAGTACACCCGCCGCCCCCCCGACATCGTCATCTCGGCCCGGGCCGAGGGCGACTGCCTCAGGATCGCGGTTTCGGACAACGGCCTCGGCTTGAGCCCGGAGAACCGGAAGCGCGTTTTCGAGAAATACTTCCGCGTGCCGACCGGCAACGTCCACGACGTCAAGGGCTTCGGGCTGGGCCTGAGCTACGCCCAGCTGATCGTCAGGGCCCACGGCGGGACCATCGGCGTCCAGAGCGAGGAGGGGCGGGGCTCGACGTTCGAGATCGCGCTGCCCCTCCGAAGAAGCGCGCCGGGGAATAGCGGGGAGGGGGGGATCTCGTGACGGCGAAAAGAAAACGGACGGCTCCTTCCAGCGATCCGAGTCGGACCCGCATCCTCCTGGCCGAGGACGATCCCAACCTGGGCGAGGTCATCCGCGACCTGCTCGAGATCAAGGGCTATGACGTCGTCCTGAGCCGGGACGGCGAGGACGCGCTCCGGGTCTTTTCCGAGGGGCTGTTCGACCTGGGCTTGATCGACGTCATGCTGCCCAGGCTGGACGGCTTCGCCCTGGCCCGGGCCGTCCGGAAGATCAACAGCCGCCTCCCCCTGATCTTCCTCACGGCCAAGACGATGAAAGAGGACAAGATCGAGGGCTTCAAGGCGGGCGGCGACGATTATGTCACCAAGCCGTTCCACGCCGAGGAGCTGCTCCTCCGGATCGAGGCCGTCCTGCGCCGGGCGAGGGACGCGTCCGGCGGCGGGCCGAACGAGCCGGTTTTTTCCCTCGGCGAATTCGGTTTCGACCCGGAAACGCGGGTCCTGGAGCGTCACGGCCGAAAGCGGATCCTCACCCCGAAGGAATCGGATTTGTTGCAGCTCCTGGCCCGGCACCGGAACCAGGTCCTGGACCGGAGCGCGGCGATGCGCGCGATCTGGGGGACGGAAGGCTATTTCGTCGCCCGGAGCATGGACGTGTACATATCCAAGCTCCGCAAGCACCTGGCCGGCGATCCCCGGCTCGAGATCCAGAACGTCCACGGCCGGGGCTTCAAGCTGGTCGTCGGCCGGGAAAAGACGCGCTGAATTCCGGGGCTGAATTCCGGGGACACCTCACCTGTTTTCTTTAGGTTTTTCTCCCGTTTCCGGGAATTTATATTCGAGAAACGGCGATAGACGTCCCCCTGAAGACATCCATAGCGGAAGGAGGCCTCGCGTCATAACCGAGGGGAACCGCCGCACTTATGGACCGCCGGCGCGCAATCGTTTGAATTCGGTATGGTGTCCCCGGAATTATTTCTTAGGGAGGGCGGAGGCGTCGATCCAGTAGATGTCCGAGTTGCCGTTTTGGGGGGCCCGGAAGAACCCCGCGATCTGCCGGACGGTCGGGAGGCCGGCCGAGAAGTCGAGCGGCTTGGCTTTGGTCGAGGAGAAGAAGAAATACTTGCCGTCGGGCGAGAAGGAGCATGAGCTCGCCTGGGCGCCGGCGAAATTGATCTCCGGTCCGAGGTTGACGCCTTCGCTCCAGCGGTCGTCGGCGCTCCGGAAGAAGATCGTGTAGTTCCCGCGGCCCGGCGAGGGGCTGTCCTTGCCGCCCGGCACGCAGGCGATGAGGGCGCTTTCGTCGCGCGCGATGGTGGCGTTGTAGATGTCGCCTTTCACGTTGACGGGCGCGGGGAGCGTCTCGGGCGCGAGGAACTTGCCGCCGGGCCCGGGGCGGGCGCGTAGGATCCTCGGGTTCGACCCGTCCGAGCCCGACCTCGTGAAGTAGAGCGTGCCGTCGTTCGTCAGCGAGGGATAGAACTCGCCCTCGTCCGTGTTGATCGGGGCGCCCAGGTCGTGGGGCTCGCCCCAGCCGCCGTCGGGCTTGCGGTCGGCCGCCCAGATGTTCTGGTGGCCCCAGCCCGGCTTCGGCGCTTCGCCGGGACGGGGGCGCGTGGACAGGAACATGATGCGGTTGCCGTCGGCGGACAGGCAGGGCTCGAAGTAGAAATAGGCGGGGTCGGAGGCGAAGGGGGCCACGACGGGCTCGGTCCAGCAGCCGTTCTCGAAGCGGACGGCCATGATCGTGACGTAGCCGCCGAAGTTCAGGCCGTAGTAGATCTCGTTGCCGTCGGGAGTCACGGTCAAGTCGCGCTCGCCCATCCCGGTCGAGACGAGGCCGGGGGCGAAGAGCTCGGCCCTGGCGCCGGGCGGCGTCTGGCCGAGGTAAGGGGTTTTGCGGACGGGCGTGAACGCCGGCTGGTCGGTCGCGATCGAGAAATGCATCTGGGCGATGACCCAGCGTCCGTCGCGTTTTTCGAGGACGCCGGTCCAGCGGGCGTTGTCCCATCCGGTGGGGCGTCCCTCCCAGAGGCCGTGATCGTCGAGGAGCGCCGACCACCAGGCGACGCCGCCGGCCGGCCCGAACTTGAGGCGGAGCTCCTTGACCTCGAAATCGGTCGCCTTGAACCGGTCGTCCTTCCAAGAGGATTCGGCGAGCTCTTTGAAAGCGTCGAACCCGACGACGGTGCTCTTGGAATCGGGGTGGAAGATGAAAAATTCGGCGTCCCGGGCCATGGTCCGGTAGAGGAGGTCGAAATCCTTGTTCAGGGCCCATCCGATCGCGGCTTTAATCGTCCGCTCGGCGGCGGCCCGGTCGGACTCGGGGGCGGAGGGTGCGGCGGGGCCGCGGCCGTGAGCGGCGGCGATCAGGAGGATCGAGAGAAGAGCGAGGGCGGAGACGGCAATGACGGATTGTTTCATGGATATAAGACCTCCTCGGTTTGTGTCAGCCGATTTCGTGCCAGAGCATACCCTGTCGACCTGCCCTTGCCCGTAAAATCTTTTACAAAATTCCGGGGACACCATACCGAATTATT
>JAFGBC010000250.1 GCA_016933355.1 Candidatus Aminicenantota bacterium | reverse complement strand
GCCGGTAGCACGATAGGAGGCTCGCAGCCAGAACGGCCATGATCCCGATCGCGATTCCTTTGGCTCTCATGTCGGTCTCTCCTTGCTCTCGGTGCTTCGACCGTCCGCTCCCATGAATTGCAAAAACCATACCAAGGACCGCAAGGAGCGGCCCTCTTTTAATAATTGTAAATGAATCAATAATTTAGGTAACGGGCCTGCGGGGCTTTTCCCGCCAGCCGAAGATCCGGGCTTGCCGACGATCGCGGACGCTGTCCTATTTCGGGGACGCTTTCAATCTCCCTCCGGCCAGCTTCAGAAACGCCCCGGCTCAGGGGGGCCGCCCTGCCGGGGATGATGGGCCCGGCCGCCGGGCCTCCTCCATCTCTGGGCCGGGCTAGAATGGATTTGCGACCCTGATACCGCCGAAGGTCCGGCCCTGAGACAAGTCCTCGGATAGAAGGATCTCGGCCCCGCCCCGCTCGGCCGCGACGACGATGAGGGCGTCCCAAAAGGAAAGCTTCGCCTGCCTTTCCAGGCGGCTCGCCTCGAGGACGGAGCCGCCGTCATTCACGACGATGTCCCAGGCCGTCAGGTCCTCGATGATTTCGAATGCGTCGGCCGGAGCGAGCGGGCGGGGGATCTTGCGCGTCAGCGTTACGTAGAGCTCTTGGAGCACCTGCGTGCTGATTAGCCCCGTCCCGCTCCGCCACAGTTCGGCGATCGCCCGCCCGGCCGCTTCGCGCTTGGCGCCGGCGCTCGAATCATAGGCGTAAACGAAGATGTTGGTGTCGACGAACGTCCTAGGCGCGCTCATGAAGGTCGTCCCGTTGCGCGGGCCGGCGGCCTTTGGTCCCAAGATCCGATCCCTTGCCGAGCCGGGCCAGCTGCCGGTCGCGGGCTTTCTTGTATCCGGACGAGCGCTCGATCTTCTCCTCGATGGCCTCCCGGACGTAGGCGTTGAGGGAGCGGTCCTCCCGCACGGCCCATTCCTTGGCTTTGCGGACCAGCCCATAGGGAAGAGAGAGCGTCAGATTGCGCTTTTCGGCTTCGGTCGTCTTGTCCACATAAATATGTGTAACACGAAAGGCGGCCTCTGTCAAGGCTCCCATCGGTTGGCCGCCCGTCGAACGGGCTGCCCGGCGGCGGCCTCCGCTGCGGCCATTTGACCCCCGGCGCGCTCCCCCCCTATAACCCCCTCCAGACAGGCCGACATGGAAGATATCGCCCGCGGCGTCCGCTCCTTCTCGATCGGGACGGCCCTGAGCCGGGTCGCCGGGCTCGTCCGCGAGTCCGTCTTCGCCCTCCTCTTCGGCGCCGGCCTGGCCACGGACGCCTTCAACGTCGCCTTCCGCATCCCCAACCTCTTGCGCGACCTGTTCGCCGAAACCGCCCTTTCGGCCGCTTTCGTCCCCGTCCTCACGGCCGAGAAGGCCAAGGGCAAGGACTTCCAGAATCGCCTGGCCTCGAATATCCTCAACGTCCTGTTCCTCGTCACGGGCGCGGTCTCGCTGGCCGGCGTCTTTCTGGCGCCCGTGCTGGCCAAGGGCATCGCCTTCGGGTTCAGCAAGGTGCCGGGCAAGATCGACCTGACCGCCGACCTCACGGCCGTCCTCTTCCCCTTTCTCCTGTTCATCAGCCTGGGCGCCTGGGCGATGAGCTACCTCAACACGGAGAAGTCCTTCTTCCTGCCCTCGCTCGCCCCCGGCGTCTTCAACCTGAGCTCGATCCTGGTTCCGGTGCTGACCTTCGGCTGGTACGTCTCGCGGGGAAAGGAGCCGATCTTCGGGATGGCCGTCGGCGTCCTCGTCGGCGGCCTGATGCAGTTCCTGGTCCAGCTTCCGCTCGCCCTCCGCAAGGGCTTCCGCTACCGCTCCGTCCTGAGCTTCCGGGACGCCGGCTTCCGCCGCGTCATGGCTCTGTTCATCCCGGTCGCGATCGGGCTGGCCGGCCCGCGCATCAACGTCCTGGTCAACACGATCCTGGTGACGCCCCTGCGGGAGGGGAGCGTCAGCTGGCTGACCTACGCCTTCCGGATCATGCACGTCCCGCTCGGGCTGTTCGGGGTCGCGGTCGGCACGGTTTCGCTGCCCGCGTTCTCGCGGCTCGTCGTCGAGAACAGGCTGGACGCCGTCCGCTCGACCCTGGCCGATTCGCTCAAGATGGTCCTCTTCCTGACCGTCCCGACCTCGGTCCTGATCGCGGTCCTGGCCCGGCCGATCACGCGGGTCGTCTACCAGCGCGGGCAGTTCGCGGCCGAGGACACGATCGCCACCGCCGGCGTGCTCGTCCTCTACATGATCGGCGTCCCGTTCATGTCGGCGCTGCGCAACCTGGCTTCGGTTTTCTACGCCTGCAAGGACGCCCGGACGCCCATGTTCGCCAGCCTGGTTTCGGTCGCCTTCACGATCGCCCTCAACGTATCCCTCGTGAACGCGCTGGGGCTCACGATTTTCCCGCTCTCGACGAGCCTGGCCGCCGTCCTCAACGTCGGGATCCTCTTCGCTCGCCTTCCGAAAAAGACCGGCGGGTTCGACGCGGGACCGGTCGTCCGCTATGCGCTGGCGCTGGCCGGGGCCGCTCTCGCCGGGGGCGGGACGGCCTGGGGACTCCACGGTCTCTTCGTCCGGCTGGCCGGGACGGCCTTCGGGCCGACCCTGGCCTCGGTCTTCGTCTCGGGCGGGGCTGGCCTGCTGGTCTTCTACGCCCTTTCGCTCGTCCTCGGCAAAGGCGAGAGCAAGGTCTTTCTGAAGCGGTTCCTGAGAAGGTAGAACATGAACCGCGGAGGGTCCGTCTTTCTCGAAGAGTCCCAAATACCCGCTGCCTTCCGGCCAGCCGGACCGGCGGCGCTCAAGAGCTATCTCGCGGGCGGGGACATCAAAATCCGGCGGGGCGCCTCGCTGCCCGTGTTCTCGCCCATCGCCATCCGCAGACGCGGCCGGCTCGAGCGCGTCAAACTCGGATCGTATCCGGCCTTGACGGCCTGCGAATCCCTCCGTGTTTTGGAGGCAGCCCGGCGAGCCTTCGGCGACGGAGGGGGCGAATGGCCGTCCCTGTCCATCGACAAGCGGGCGGCGGCGCTCGAAAAATTCATGGGCCGCGTCGTCCGCAAGAAGAAAGCCGTCTGCCGGACTTTACTTTGGGAGATCGCCAAGCCCTTCGCCGAGATCGAGGACGAGTTCGACCGGACGGTCGACTTCCTGCGCGAGGTCGTGCGGACGGCCCGGGCCCGGGAGCGGTCGGCGGCCGCGCTCAAGAGGGACAAGGGCATCGTCGGCGTCGTCCGGGACGAACCGCTCGGCGTCGCCCTGTGCATGGGGCCTTATAATTACCCCTTTTTCGAGACCATGGGCCTGGTCGGTCCGGCCCTGGTCATGGGAAACACGGTCGTCGTCAAGCCGCCCCGCTTCGGCGT
>JAFGBC010000060.1 GCA_016933355.1 Candidatus Aminicenantota bacterium | reverse complement strand
AGCGGGCAAGGTCCCTGCGGAGCGAAGCGGCCGCAGGGGAGCGAGGGCTCGAATCGAGTGAAGCTTTCCTCGCTGGGGAAAGCGAACGCGCCTTCGAGTCGACGATCCCGAGCCCCCCTTCGAGCCGCACGGCCCGCACCCCGTCAGCGGACGATGACCTCGGCGTCCTGGGTGTCGAAG
This sequence comes from Candidatus Aminicenantota bacterium, assembly GCA_016933355.1. Classification (GTDB taxonomy): domain Bacteria; phylum Acidobacteriota; class Aminicenantia; order Aminicenantales; family JAFGBC01; genus JAFGBC01. Next base: position 4,896 of record JAFGBC010000060.1, on the reverse strand, counting down.
ATGACCGGCCGGCCGGTCGGACCGCTGGCGTCGATGCCGGTCACGGTAACGATCGATTCGCCCTGGGCGGTCGCCTCGAAGACGAGGACGGCCAGGTTGCCGGCCCCCCGGACCCCGCGGGCCGGGTCCGTGCTCGAAAAGCCCAGCGTGCACAGCCCCGCGCCGTTGTCGATGTTCGACAGGAAGGGGGTCGTCGTCCCGAGCTGGCTGACCAGCCCGCCCTGCTCGATCGTCTTCAGGGTCAGGACGCTCGCGTCGTACCCGATGTTGAGGGACAGCGTCCCGATCTCCTGCTCGGCCATGATGTTGACGCTGATCCGGAATTCCCGCTTCTGGGGGACCTCGAAGCTGGGCGGGTTGAGGAAGATCTGGTTCTGTCCGGCCTGTTCCTCCTCGTCGGCGAACATCTCCCCCGGCTCGCGGATCCGGCCCGGCATATCCTCGTCGTAGTATTCCTCCGGATAGTATTCGCCTTCGCCGCCGCCCAGACCCTCGAGCGCGACCCAGAGCGGCTTGTGCTCGTCCTCGGCGACCGCGATCGTCCGGATGATGTGGGGCGTGATGGTCAGGACGACGTCGGTTTGTTCGGCCTGGATCTGGGTCGACCCGAACAGCCGCCCCAGGATCGGGATCGAGCTCAGGTAGGGAATCCCCCTGACCGAGGTCCGCTCCTCGTCCCGGAGCAGCCCGGCCAGCAGGTTGGCCTCGCCCTCCTTGAGCCGGAAGGTGTTCTTGATCTCGCGGGTGTTGATGATCGGGATGTCGGCGTAGCCCGTCCCGGCCAGCGAGGTGATCTTGAGCTCGAGCTCGAGGGTGACCTCCTTCTCGGCGTGGACGTGGGGCTTGACCTTGATGTCGATCCCGACGTCCTGGTAGTCGAAGTTCGTCAGGGGCTGGGAGCTGACGCCGCCGGCCGCGACGGGCTGGAAGGTCGTCTTGATGACCGGGACCTTCTGGCCGACGACGAACTTCATCTCCTCCTCGGCCAGGCCGCGCAGACGGGGCTGGGCGATGATCTTGGTGTCGGCGTTCGTCTCCAGGAAATGGATGACCGCCGACGGGACGCTGATGTCGAGGTTGGCCGAGGCCGTCGGGTCGAAATTCCGGAGCTTGGTCCAGCCCGTCTCCTCGGCCGACGCCTCGCCCTCGTTGTAGCGGACGGTTCCGTAGCCGGCCGAGAGTTCGACCCCCAGCTTGTTGAGGTTGGTCCGCGACACCTCGAGGATCTCGAGGTCGACCCAGACCTCGGGCTTGGCCTTGTCCCAGCGGCGGATGAGCTGCTCGGCGAGCTGGATGACGGCCGGCGTGTCCCGGATCGTCAGCGAATTGAGCGTCTTGTCGGCGATGATGTTGGGCGTCTTGTAGCTCGAGCGGAGCATGGCCAGCAGGCCGTTCTGGACGTCCTGGGCCACGACGTTCGAGAGGTAGAAGATCTTGATGGCGTTCTCCTCGTACTGGAGGCGCTTCATCGGGTTGTCGGGGACGATGATGACGGTCCGGGCGTCGACCGGACGGTAGAAGTTCCGGGAGGCCATGCACAGGTACTTCAGGGCCTCCTCGTGGGTCCGCCCGCTCAGGTCGACCGTGAGCGGGACATCCTTGTACTGCTCGTCGTAGACGACGTTGACGCCGGATTCCTTGCCCAGGGCCAGGAAGATGTCCTTGAGCTGGGCTTCGTTGAACTTGAGGTCGAGCTGGCCCGGCCCGAAGGCGAGCTTGACGGGCGGCTCCCAGAGGTCGACCGCCTTGGCCGGCGCCGGCGGGGCCGTCAGGGCCTTGAGCTCGGCGAGCGCGGTGCTGTTGGACGCGTCGTAAGACAGGGCTTTCCGATACGAGACCGCGGCCTCGTCCTTCAGGCCTTGGGCCGCTTGGAGCCGGGCCGCGTAGATCGCCGCCAGCGACGCCTGGACCTTGGCCCGGAGCAGGGCGACGCGGTAGACGGGCTCGCGGGGGTTCTCGAGCGCGGCCCGCTCGTAGGACGCGATGGCCGCATCCCAGTCCCGATTGATCTCGGCCTCGATACCCAGCCGGTAGCTCGAAGACAGCGCCAAGCATCCCCAGAGTCCGAGGAGGACGATCGACAGACAGACCGCTTTTCTCATTCCTCTTCTCCTTCCAGGGGAAAGGTCATCTTCGAGCCGTCGGCGCTCAGGACTTCGATCTCGCGGGGACCGACGGCGCCGACCCGATAAAAGTCCGCGACGGTGTCGCCCGTCATGACGGCCATGGCCTGGCCGTGGACGAGGACCAGCCCGACGACGGCGCGGGGGGACTTGACGAACCCGATGTAGCGAAGACTCAGGGAGGCGAAGGCCGCCGATTCGGCAACCGGCTCGCCGCCCTCGACCGCGACGCCTCCGATCGCGCGCCGGCCGGCGACCGGGATCGCCGGGGAGCCGGCGTCATCCGCCGCCGCGCCGGAGTCTTCGTCGACGGCGCTCGGGGCGAAGATGCCGCGCCTGGGCGGCATCATCTCCCGGGGCGGCCTGGTCAACAGGTCCATCCGGACGAAGCTCTTGGGCCGGGCCTCGGCGGCCGGCGCGGCGGGGGGCGCGTCCTGTCCGGACAGGACGGCCAGGGCGGCGGCCGCGATCCCGATCAGTCCGAGCCTAACGTTGCGCACGGTACCCCGCCAGCGTGATGGATAACTCGAGGGTTTGCCCGCGATCGGGCGTCTTCAGGAAGTCCAACCGCTCCAGGAACAGGAAGCGCGGGAAACGCTCGATGTCGTCCAGGAGACGCTTGAGCATGAAGTAGGAGCAGGCGCAGTTGAACGTGACGTTGATCCGCTCGGCCTTCTCGCCGCGGACGTCGTCGTAGGAATAGGCCTTCTGGCCGGCCTCGATCGCCGCGCCGTTCAGGATCTTCTCGACGTCGGACATGAAGGCCAGCGGGCCCTCGGCCTCCTGGTAGAACCAGGCCGTCCGGACCTCCTCGGCGTCGCGGCGTCCCTGCCGCCACATCCCGGCCTCCTCTTTTTTCCGGGCGAGCTCGGCGGCCGCCCGCTCGGAGCTCTCGCGGGCCCGGGCGAGCGACCGCTCGGTCCGGAGCAGGCCGGGCCGCTCGACGACCGCCACGTAGAGGAGGAAGACGACGAGGACGCCGAAGATCGCCGCCAGGATGGAGAGGATCCTCTTCTCCCGCCGCCCCAGGACCAGGTTATTTCCGCCGTTCATAGCCCACCACGATGTCGGAGACGAGCTCGCCCGCGTTTCCCGGCGCCTGACCCAGGACGCGGATCGAGCCGAACCCGAGCTTCTCCAGGTTCTGGATGAAGCGGACCAGCTCCTCGATATCCGAGGAGGCGACTTTGAAGCGGACCTCGAGCCGGGCCTTCTCGGTCGTCAGCGGGGCCAGCGACAGGATGTAGCTTGGGCCGGGCAGGGCTTCCTCGAGGAGGCTAAAGAAATCAACCCAGGAGAAGGCCTTGCGCTCGATGATCTCGTTGATGCGGTCGATCTCGGCCTTGGAAGCCTGGGACAGGTCCGCGTTCTCCTTGTCCAGCCCGCGGATTTCGGCGCGCGCCTCGGCCTCGAGCCGCTCCAGGCGCGTGATTTCGGAGCGGGCCGTCCGCAACCGGCCGTGGACGCCGAAGATGAGCGAGGCGCCGGCCGCGGCCGCCAGGAGGATTCCGGCCGCGAGGAGGCCCGCGCTCCAGGCGAACAGCCGCAGGTTGCGGACGGGCTCGCTGGCCAGGTTCATGTGGACGCGGCGCCGGCTGGCCGTCACGGCAGCAACCCCAGAAGAGGAATAAGCAGAGGGCTCTCGGCCGTCTCGAATCCGGCCGCGGCCGGGGGGGCGACCTCGACGACCGGGATCGAGATCGCCCGGCGGAACCCCTCGCGCAAGGCGCCGCCCGGGTCGGCGACGCCCATCCGGAGACCGAGGGCTTGGATCTGCTTCTTTTCCCGGTCCTCGATGGAGCGGAGGGTGTTTTCGACCTCCTGGACCATCTCCGGCAGGCGGCGCGAAGCCCGGCCGACGTCGGCGGCGAGCGGCTTGAGCCTGTAGAGGGCCAGCTCTCCTGCCTGGAATCCCATCAGGCTGAGCGAATCGTCCTCGACGTTGACCAGGAGGCCGTCCCGCAGCGTTTCGACGCCGGCCAGGTTGAGGAGGCTCAAGGACGGGATGCCGAGATAGCCGACCCGGAAGCGGGCCCGGGCGAAGGCGGCTTCGTATTCGCGGACGACGGCCTCCTTGACCAGGACGGCCAGGACCCGCAGCGGCGACGTCCCGACGACCTCGTAGACGAGCCGGGTGCCTTCGGCCAAGAGGGGCATTTGCTTCTGGACGCGCCAGCGGACGACCTTCTCGCGCTCTCTCTCCCCGCCCGGAAGGCCGTCGAAGGCCAGGAGGACGGCCCGGGCGCAGATGTCGGGGATGAGGCAAGCCGCGGTCCGGTCGGCGATCCCGAGCCGGGCGGCCGCCTCCTTGACTTTGTCCTCGAGCGGTCCGGGGTCGGGAAGGTTCGGCCGGTCGAAGGACGGGACGACCGACCCGGCCCGCAGCGGCAGGACCGCCGCCCCCGAGACCCGGCCGTCCTTGCGGCCGACGCGGAGCGCGGCCAGACCCCGCGGCGAGCAGAGGAACAGGCCCTCGAAGCGCGGCGCCTCGGTCAGGTAGCGGATCCAGCGGGCGGGGAGCCTGGGCGTCATCCGGTCCTCACTCGACGAAGGTCACCTTGTTGAGCTCGCGGAGGCTGGTCGTCCCCTTCAGGACCTTGTCGATCCCGACCTCGCGCAGGAAGAGCATGCCCTCCGACTTGGCCTGCTTGCGGATCTCGGACAGCGGCTTCCGGCTCAGGATCATCTCCCGGATCGCGTCGGAGAGCTCAAGGAGCTCGGCGATGGCCGTTCGGCCCTGGTAGCCGGTATCGTGGCATTCGGGACAGCCCTT
>JAFGBC010000249.1 GCA_016933355.1 Candidatus Aminicenantota bacterium | reverse complement strand
TTGACGATCCGGACCGGCGCGCCGAGTTCTGCTACAATACGCGCGTGCGCGACGAAATCCGGGTCAAGAAAGCCGCCCAGCACAACCTCAAGCGGATCGACGTCGTCCTGCCCCGCAACCGCCTGATCGTCGTGACCGGCCCGAGCGGCTCGGGGAAGTCGAGCCTGGCCTTCGACACTCTGTTCGCCGAAGGCCAGCGCCGCTATATCGAGTGCCTGTCGGCCTACGCCCGACAGTACATCGACCAGGTCGAGAAGCCCGATGTCGAGTCCATCCAGGGACTGTCCCCGGCCATCTCGATCGATCAGAAGACGATCTCGTCCAACCCGCGCTCGACGGTCGGGACGGTCACCGAAACCTATGACTTGTTCCGGCTGCTCTTCGCCCGGGTCGGGACGCCCCACTGCCCGCGCTGCGGCCGCGCCGTCAGCTCCCGGACGGCGGACGACATCGTCGCCCGGGTCGCCGCGGCGGGCGCGGGCGGCAAGGTCCGGATCCTGGCGCCGGCCGTGCGCGGCCGCAAAGGGGAGTATCAGAAGCTCCTCGACCGCTGGCGCAGGAAGGGCTTCCTGCGGGCCCGCATCGACGGTCGTCTCCGCGAGCTCGGCGAGCCCCTTTCGCTCCAGAAGACGAAGACCCACACGATCGAAGTCCTGGTCGACGAGGTCAGGCTCGGGCCGGGCGCCGAGCGCCGGCTGCGCGAGGCCGTGCTCAAGGCCCTGGAGCTCTCGGGCGAGGACGTCGTTGTTTTGGACGAGGCCGCCCGCGAGTCCTATTATTCGCTCCGCCTCCTCTGTCCCGACTGCCAGATCAGCCTGCCCGAGCTCGAGCCGCGCAGCTTCTCGTTCAACACGCCCTACGGGGCCTGCCCCCGCTGCCACGGGGTCGGCTTTCTGACGACGGTCGACGAGTGGGGCGACGTCGAAGTGACCGACGAATCCTGCCCGGCCTGCGGCGGGAGCCGTCTGCGGCCCGAGAGCCTGGCCGTCCGGGTCGGCGGCGCCAACATCCACGAGCTGACCTCGCTCCCCGTCAGCCGCCTGCTCGAGCGGCTGACGGCGCGCGGGTTCGAAGCGGGCCGCGACAAAGTCGCTTCCCCCATCCTGCGCGAGATCCGGTCGCGCCTCGATGTCATGGCCCGGCTGGGCCTGCCCTACCTCCAGCTCAGCCGAACGACGGGATCGCTCTCGGGCGGAGAGGCCCAGCGCGTCCGGCTGGCCGCCCAGGTCGGGGCCCGGCTGCGCGGCATCCTTTACGTCCTGGACGAGCCGACGGTCGGGCTCCACCAGCGCGACAACGGCCGCCTGATCGAGCTCCTGCGGGGCATCCGCGACGACGGCAACACCCTGGTCGTCGTCGAGCACGACGAGCAAACGATCCGGGCCGCCGACCACGTCCTCGACCTCGGCCCGGGCGCCGGCGAGCTGGGCGGGCGGGTCATGGCCCAGGGCGCCCTCCCGGATATCCTGGCCGCCGAAGCGTCCCTGACCGCGCAATACCTGCGGGCCGAGCGGATGATCCCCGTCCCCGAGCGCCGCCGCGAGCCGAAGGGCTGGCTCGTCGTCCGCAACGCCCGCGAGCACAATCTGCGCGGAATCGACGTCCGTCTTCCCCTCTCGGTCCTGACCGCGGTCAGCGGCGTTTCAGGCTCGGGCAAGAGCACGCTTGTCTACGACATCCTTTACAAGCGCCTCCTCAACCATCTCTACCAAGCGGGCCATACGCCCGGGGCCCACGACGGGATCGAGAACCTCGACCTTATCGACAAGGTCGTCGCCGTGGATCAGAAGCCGATCGGCCGGACGCCCCGCTCGAACCCGGCGACCTACACCGGTGTGTTCGGCCCGCTGCGCGAGCTCATGGCCCGAACTCCGGACGCCCGCAGCCGCGGCTTCGGCCCCGGCCGGTTCAGCTTCAACGTCAAGGGCGGCCGCTGCGACGATTGCGAGGGGGCCGGCGTCCGGAAAGTCGAGATGCACTTCCTGCCCGACGTCTTCGTGACCTGCGACCGCTGTGAAGGGCGCCGCTATAATAAGGAAACGCTGGCCGTCCGCTACAAGGGCCGGACGATCGCCGACTTCCTCGACTTGACCGTCGACGAGGCCTTCGAGGACCTCAAGGCCCACCCCGTCCTCAAGCGCAAGCTGACCACCCTGCGCCGGGTCGGGCTCGGCTACCTCCGCCTCGGCCAGCCCGCGCCGACGCTGTCCGGAGGCGAGGCGCAGCGGATCAAGCTGACCAAGGAGCTCGGCCGGCGGGCGACCGGCCGCACCCTCTACCTTCTCGACGAGCCGACGACCGGGCTTCACTTCGAGGATGTCCGCAAGCTCCTCGAGCTCCTGGCCGAGCTCGTCGACCTGGGCAACACGGTCGTCGTCATCGAGCACAACCTTGAAGTCCTGAAGTATTCCGACTATATTATTGACCTTGGACCCGAAGGGGGCGAGGACGGGGGCCGGATCGTGGCCGAGGGGCGTCCGGAGGACGTCGCCGCCGTCGCCTCCTCCCATACGGGGCGCTTCCTGAAAGCCGCGTTGGCCGCGGGCCGGCGGGCCGGAAACTGAGACAAGGAGAGGACAGCGAGGCAATGCCGTTCAAGGACATCCCGGGCAACGGACGGGTCAAGGACCTCCTGCGCATGGCCCTGGCCAAGAACCGCCTCCCCAACTCGCTCCTCTTCTGCGGGCCCGAAGGCGTCGGCAAGACGGCCGCGGCCCGGACGCTGGCCCAGGCCCTGAACTGCCTCCGGCTGAAGGACGACGCCTGCGGCGCCTGCGACGCCTGCCTGGCCATCGCCGATGCGCTCGGCGACCGGGCCAAGGCGGGCAAGTTCCCCGACGTCATGGCCGTCGGACTTCTTCCCGGGAAGAAGGAGATCGCCATCGAACAGACGCGGGAGCTCAAGACGAGCGCCTATCTGCGGCCGATGGCCGGCCGGAGCCGCGTCTTCCTCATCGAGGACGCCGAGCTGATGTCCGGGGACGCGGCGAACTCGATCCTCAAGGTTCTCGAGGAGCCGCCGCTCTCGAGCCACATCATCCTCGTCACCGCGCATCCCGAGCTCCTTCTGCCGACGATCGTCTCCCGCTGCCGGGTCCTGACCTTCCTCACGATCTCAATCGACGAGATCGAGAGGGCCCTGCTGGACAGGGGGCTGCCCGCGGCGCAGGCGCGGACGATGGCCCTGCTCAGCCGGGGCAACCTCGATCAAGCCCTGGCTTTGGACTGGGACGAGGCCATGGCCCGTCGCGAGCAGGCCTGGCGGGCGTTCCTGGCGCTCGCCGCCGACCGGGACGTCTCGCCGCTCCTCCGGCTCTGGGCCTACGCCCCGCGCGGGGCCGTCCGGGACGAGATCGTCCGGGCGATGGATCTCTTCGCCGGCTTCTTGCGCGACGTCCTCTACGTTAAAAACGGAGGCCCCCCCGAAGGCCTCCTGAACCCGGACGCTCCGGACCGCGTCGCCGAGGCGGGCCGCT
>JAFGBC010000248.1 GCA_016933355.1 Candidatus Aminicenantota bacterium | reverse complement strand
CCCTGGATCGCGGCCAGGCTGAGCCAGATGTAAGCGTCTTCGTAAAATTGAGCCATCGTCCGCACCGGCGCGGGCCGGAGGGGATCATAAGCGTAGGTCTTCGGGTCGCTTGCCGACGCCAGGTCATTGATCGCCATTTCATATTGGGCCAGGGCCAAGCCCCCTTCGGCCGCGGCCCGCAGCAGCTTTTCGGGGTCCAGGCCCGTGTTCCGTGCCCGGCCTTCTCTGATCAGATAGCCGAGCTTGTAGCAGGCTTCGGGGAGGCCGGCGTTGACGGCGGTCTTCAGGAGTCCGACCGCCATGCCCTCGTTTCCGGCGATGTTCGGGCTTGCCAGGAAGGCCAGGGCGCCGTAGTAGCTGGCGTAGGTAGCGGAGGCGAAGGTGGTTTCGGCCAGCGTCCGGCTGGGGTCTTCCTTCAAGACGAATGTCGCGTCGGCCAGTCGTTCCTTCAGGATCTCTTCTTCCTGCTTCTTCTCCGCGAACCTCAGCCAGCCGACGTACTCGTTGCTTCGGCCCGCATAGCGGGAGCGCTCGAGCGGCGTCATCCCGAAGTGGTCCTTGGCATGGAGGCTCGCGCCCTTGGCGACCAGAAGCTCGGCTATCTTGTCGCGGTCGGCCCAGTGGAGCGCCGTCTCGCCGTCTTTCGTCGCTTGGTGGATGTCCAGGCCTTCGGCGAGCAGGCGTTCGGCAAGCGGGATCAGCCCCCTGGCCGCGGTCAGGTGGAGCGCCGTCACGCCCTGCTCGTCCGCGGCCTTGATCTCGGCGCCTCGCGCCTGGATCCAATCCAGCATCTCGGGAGATTCCACCCAGTGGACGGCGGAGCGGCCCTGCTTGTCGCGCTGGTTCAGGCCCTGCCCCTTGCTCAGGATCTTCTCGACGACGTCCGTCAGCCCCTTGGCCAGGACCATGCTGTAGGGGGACATACGACTATTGGTCTCCACCATCCAATCGGCCCCTAAATCCAAAAGATAGAGGGCGGTCTCGGGATGCTTGTTGGTCACGGCCATGAACAGGGGCGTGACGTTCTCGAAGTCGCCGAGCTTGGCCCCGGACTGCGGATTCAGCCCTTTTTCGACAAGAAGCTCTACGACGTCCTTGTGTCCGTTGGACGCGGCGGCATGGAGGAGGGTGTAGCCGCCGGGTGTGGCGGCCCTGATGTCCGCGCCCCTCGCCAGCAGCGCCTCGGCGGCCGGGCGGCTCGCGACGTAATGGAGCGGCGTCAATCCCCCGTCATCTTTCCCGTTGACGGGAAGCTTGGCGGCCAGGATCAGCTCGACGGCCTCCGGACTGCCGCCCCGGGCCGCCTCGTGGAGGGCGCCGCCGTTTTTCGTCTTGGCGTCCTTGCGCGCCTTCCGGGAAAGAAGCAGGCGCGCCGTGTCCGCATGGCCTCCGCGCAGGGCGCAGAGAAGCGGGGTGAGCCCGTCCTTGCGGGTCTCTTCGATCTTCGCTTTGCGATCCAAACAAAGCGCCGCGGCTTCCGTGCGGCCGTTCTCGGCGGCGCGGAGGAGGGCGGTCCGGCCCTGCCCGTCTTTCTCCTCCAGCGGCAGCCCCTTGTCCAGGAGCAGACCCAGGATTTGAGCGTTTCCCGCCTGAGCGGCCAGCAGGAGAGGACTGTTGCCGTCTTTGTCCTTGACACGGATATCGCTTCCCTTCTCCAGCAAGAGAAGCGAGATGTCCGGGGTGGAGTAAGAGAGGGAGAGCATGAAGGCGGACCAGCCTCCGCTGTTCAGAGGAGCCGGGCTCGCCCCCGCCTCCAGCATGCGCCGCGCCAGCTCAGAATGTCCGTAGCGCACGGCGAACATGAGCGGCGTCCAACCATCCTTGTTGGCAACGTCGAGCTTGGCGCCGCGGTCCAGGAGGAGGCCGGAGACCTCCGCCAACCCGTTCTGGACGGCCTGCATGATCGGGGTCCAGCCCGCCTCGTTCTGCGCCTGTATATCCGCGCCCCGCTCGACGAGAAGCTTGGCGTTATCGGTCTGTCCGTTGTTGAGGGCCATCATGAGCGGCGTCCAGCCGTCCTTGTTCCGGACGTTCAGGTCCGCGCCCTTCTCGATGAGGGCCCGGCCGACCTCCGGCATGCCGTAGCGGAGGGCGAACAGGAGCGGCGTCCAGCCGTCCTTGTTCCGCGGCAGGTGGGAGGCGCCCTTGGCGATCAGGGCGAGCGCGGTCTCCGGCGTGTCGTAGCGGATGGCCATCATGAGCGGCGTCCATTCGTTCCCGTCCGCCAGGTTCGGGTCGGCGCCGGCCTCGATGAGGAGGAGCGCGATCTCGGTCTGCTTGCGGAAGAGAGAGTAGGACAGCGCGGTCCATCCGCTCTTGTTTTGGGCGTTGAGGTCGGGGCCCTTTTGGACGAGCAGCCGGGCGATCTCGGCCCGGCTCAGATTCAAGGCCAGCATCAAGGGCGTCATGCCCTCGGCGTCGGCAGAGCGGTGGTCGACGCCGGCTTGGAGAAGCTCCCGGACCTTATCGACGGATTTTTCCCGGATGGCATCGAAAAGGAGCCTGGCCTCGGGCTTCGGCGGCCGGGCGGCGCGAGCGGCCGGGCGGCCTTGGGCGAAGACGGCGAGGACGGAAACGGCGATCAGGGCGGCCGCCAAGCCCGCCCTTCGGACGAAACGCTCTTGATTCATGGAACACTCCGCTCCCTCACTCCGGCGTCTCTTCAATCCGCATCCGGAAGCGCTTGACGACGAGGAATTCGTCCTCGTTGCGGACAAGAAAGAGCGCCCGGGGCGCGCGGACCTGCCGGAGATAGATCCCGTCGGGCGAGAAGACGTCGTAAACGCGGTCCGTTTTTTCATGGTCTTGACCCTCTCTTTGGCCGGTCGGCCGTCCGGCCACGGGGACTACCTTAAAACCGGGGCGAGGCCTTGTCAAGGGAGGCGGCCTCGGAGCGCAAACGCGCTATTTTTGCGGCGAGTAGGAGAGGTCGGGGCGGTAGCGGCCGGTCTTCGTCTCCGTCCGGCGGATCAGGGCGCGCGTTCGCTTCGAGAGAGTCGCGCCCTCCTCCCCCATCGCCTTCCAGAAGGCGTCCTCCGCGGCGGCGTAATCGGCGGCGCTCTTCCCCCACTCGAACCAGCAATAGGCCGGTTGGCTCGTACCGAAGCCGCCGCGGTAGGTCATGAACGGATCGCGGGCGCCCTTCCGCCGGCTCAAGGCCACCCACTCCTTATTGATGGCCTCGAATTCCGCCTCTTTCCCGGGGAGGAGATAGACGTAATCCCAGGTGTAGTAGCCGATCTCCTCCATCCGCAGGCGGGAGTTGTCAGGGAGGAAGGATTGCTCGGGGGTAAACGTCCAGAACTTGTAAACGCCCTCGATCTCGCATGCGGCGGTCCGACCGTGCAGGAGGAGGAAACGTTCCCAGCCGGCCTTCGCTGCAAACGCCTCCCAGGCCGCGTGCCAGCGGTCGGCGCCGGCATAGCCGTCCATCTCATAGATGAAGTAATAATGACCGTCGTCCGTGCTATAGGCGTCAAATAAGAGAGGAAACCCGTGCGTCTTCAGCTCGGCCAGGAGATCCTTGAGGCCCGCCTCGTATTCATCCGCCCGCGCCGTCTCGACCAGGAAATCGCCCATGAGATAGAGCCGGGGCGCCGTCGCCTCCTGCGCGCTCGGGGCGCCGGGCCAAGCGCCCAAAAGGGCGGCAACCCCCAGGATCACGGCTGAAAGCTCGGCGTGTTTCATGAATGTCTCCTTTTTGGAACATGAGCCGGCTGCGTCCTTGACGGCTGCGCCGCGCGCCGAAGGGCAGGACAGAAAGCCTTCCTGTTCCCTGCCGCCGTCCGCCACGGGGCGGCGGGCCGGGTAAATTATAGTGGTCTTCACCTTTGGTTTCCAGGCTTCGGGCGATGCGAACGGCCCGAGCCAAGGCCGGAGAGAGGCGACGAGATCCGGGCGCGGAGATCCCGACCTTCCGGCCGGGTGCGCGACGTCCGGACCGGTCCTTTCTTTTCGCTCCGGTTCCCTTGAATTTAAGGTATAATTTTGAGGCCGTTGGAGACGAGGATCGTCTGCGACGCCAAGATACCGCGACAAGGTGATGATCTTGAAAGCAAAAATGCTGACCGTTCTCTGTCTTCTCGCCGTCTGGAGCGCCGTAGGCCCGGCCTCCATTTTCGCCCAGGAAGACGGCTATCCCTTCAGCTTCTCCAATTTCGGACTGGAAATCTACGGCGGCCTCGCCCGGGTCAAGCTCGAGCAATTCAACAGCTTGGCCCGCTACGAGGACGCCTACCAGAAATTCTTCTACCTGGACAGGTACGACTTTCTCTACGGCGCGGACGCGACGGCGACCCGGACCGGGGATCGTCCGGTTAGACCCCTGGAACAGGTGTGGCCCTTCGGCGTCCGTCTCAAGTATAGGGCCAGCCCGACGCTGACGATCGCGGTCGGGCTCCAGCGCGTGAACGGCAGCCGCCGTTCGACGGCCGGCCTTGTCGTCACCGCCCCCGACGGAAGCGGCTCCGAATACAGCCTGCCCGCCTTCCGGCTCGCGGCCTCGGCCTGGATCCCTGAGCTCCAGGTGCAGCTCGGATGGAACCTGCCGTCGGCGTTCCGGTTCGAGGCGTTCATCGGCGGGGGGCCGATGTTCGCCGAATGCCGGACGACGATCGAGCGCCACGATGCCGACATCGACGCCCTGGGCCGGCGTTCCGAGACGGTCACGACCCTGGATATGAGCGGCCGCAACACAGGCATCTGCGGCGAGCTGGGCCTCCGGCTCCGATTCAGCCCGCTCAAGAGGCTCGGCCTGTTCGCGGAGGGCGGCTTCGCCTTCCGCCAGGCGTCCCGTCCGAAGGGTTTCGGAACCCTCCGGACGGAAACCCGCGCCCCCGGCTCCGAGCCGGCCGTCCGCTCCGAAAGCTGGGATGACAAGTCGTGGGGCCTGATCCGTTATGCCTATTATCGTTATTGGGGCCGGCTGTCCGGCGTCAGAGCCGGCATCGATTATCAGGTGACCCCGTGGTCCAGCCCGGGGTCGTTTTACCTGGACTTGTCCGGTTTTCAGTTAAAAGCGGGCGTTTCCTTCGGATTATAGGCGTTTAGAGTTCGTCCCTTCCGATTCCGCTCCCGGCGATCCGCCCGAGCTCAAGGATTCCGGGATGCTCTCTTCGCGTCCCGGGCGGCCGGGAGGGGCGAGGCGTCCTTGACGCAGCGGAAGCCGACCGTGGACGCTCGGTCCAGGCCGGGCGCGACCAGCAAATGGATTTGAACGCGGTCCACGGCGAGCGGCCCGCTCTTGACGTACCAGACGCTCTTCTCGGGCGCGTAATAGCTCCCGCCCCGAATGATCCCGTAGCGATAGACGCCGTTGTCGTAGACGTCGTCCATGATCTGCCAGACGTTGCCGACCATGTCCAGGACGCCGAACGGGCTCGCGCCGCGCGGGAAGGCGCCGACGGGCGTCGTATGATTGAGCTTGTCGTTGCAGCGGCCCGGCTCCATCGTCTCGCCCCAGGGGAAGGCCCGGCCGTCCCCGCCTTGCGCCGCGTACTGCCACTCCGCTTCGGTCGGAAGGCGCTTGCCGGCCCAGCGTGCGTAGGCGCGGGCATCCTCGAGCGAAACCCAGATGACGGGATGGTCGAGCCGGCCCGCCGGTGGCTTCTCATCCGTCCAGTGCTTCAGGAAATTCGACGTGTCGGCGGGCGAGTAGCCCGATGCCTTCAGGAAGGCCTCGAACGCGGCGTTCGTAACCGGGCAGCGGTCCATGAAGAAGCGCGCCATCCGGAGCGCGCGCGCCTTCGTCGTGTCGGGATAGGGAATGACCGGATTGGCGTCGTCGGGGTTGCCGGCCGTCTTGAAGACGAACGTCCCGGCCGGGATCTCGACCATGCCGGGCGGCGCGGT